>JBASFO010000046.1:0-7084 GCA_049653065.1 Minisyncoccia bacterium | reverse complement strand
CCTCAACTCCCTCACCCATGCTTCTTCTAAGGTAGGCGCGTACCCGTTTACGACACTTGATCCACACCTCGGGGACTTCCATGGACATCTTCTTGCCGACATACCAGGACTTATCGAAGGCGCCTCGTCTGGCCGAGGTCTTGGTTCTAAGTTCCTAAGACATGTAGAAAGGACCGGTTTGCTTATACATCTTATCTCGGCAGAGCAAGATGACCCTGTGGCTACCTACCGCACAATACGTAAGGAACTCTCGGCTTTTGGTCGGGGTCTCGCGGAAAAACCAGAATTGGTGGTATTGTCGAAAGTTGATGTGCTTTCCGATGAGGAACAGGGAAAGCGGATTTCTCTCCTTACGCACGAAGTGGGGAAGGGGCAGGTGCTCGGTGTCTCCATACTCGATGATGCGTCCCTAAAGGCCTTTTCTGACCATTTGTCCAGCTTGCTTTGATCCTGATTGAAGGCTATACAAGGGGAAGTCATGCATTCTCCCTATCATCCGACCATAGGTCTTGAAATACACGCCGAGCTAAAAACCAAAACCAAGATGTTTTGCGACTCTCGGAATGATCCGGACGAGACACGCCCGAATGTAAACGTGTGTCCGGTGTGTTTGGCGCATCCGGGGACACTACCAACGGTAAACAAAGAAGCAGTGCGGCAGATCTTGCGCGTCGGTGCAGCGCTTTCTGGAACTCTCTCAGACTACACAGAGTTTGATAGAAAGAGTTACTTTTATCCTGATATACCAAAAGGGTATCAGATAAGTCAGTACGAGCATCCTCTCGTACAAGGGGGAAGTCTGAACAACGTCGCGATTACGCGCGTGCACCTTGAAGAAGACACTGCGCGCTCATCACACGAGCACGACGCGTCTCTTGTCGATTTTAATCGGGCTGGTGTCCCCCTCATGGAACTCGTGACGGAGCCCGTCATTCATAGTGCAGAAGAAGCAGGCGCGTTTGCACGAGAACTACAACTCTTACTACGCACTCTCGGCGCCTCAGAAGCCAATCTCGAGAAAGGAGAAATGCGTATAGAAGCGAATATCTCTGTCTCGAAAGATGAGACATTTGGCACCAAGGTTGAGATAAAGAATCTCAATTCATTTCGTTCCGTTGAACGCGCTATCGCTTTAGAGATCAAGCGACAGAGTGCTCTCCTTGAGAAGGGAGGAAAGGTAGTACAGGAGACGCGCGGGTGGGATGAAGCAAAACAAGAGACCTTCCATCAACGCTTCAAAGAAGGCGCTGCTGATTACCGGTATTTCCCAGAACCAGACATTCCTAAGATGTCTCTAAACGAGATTCCCGAGTTCTCGCTTGAGACGATCACCTCGTCTCTACCAGAATTACCCTGGCATAAGCGTGAGAGACTCTCCGCACGAGGAATCCAAGATGAGGCCGTAGAGATCCTTCTCGGTGACGCGAGCTACGGCGAAGTATACGAACGAGAGATTGCGCCTATGCAAGATGAGAAGGTACACCTCGCATCCGTGAACGTACTGGTGGGAGACGTGCGTAGTAAGAACCCTAGTAGTGCGCAGCTGAACAACCTCAACGGCACATTCCTCAAGGTCATGACTCATTTTGTGGAAGGTACACTTTCTTCGACAAATGCTAAAGCGAGCATCATTGGAGTACTTCTGAATGGAGGAGAACCAGTACTTGCTCTTCAGGAAAGCGATACGAAGGTACTGCAAAAGATCGTAGAAGGAGTGATACAAGAGCATAAGGGGCCCGCGGATGAGTACCGAAAAGGGAAGGAAAACGCTCTGCAGTTTCTTATTGGAGCGTCAATGAAGGCAAGCAAGGGGGCGGGGAATCCAGGCGCATTTAAGGAACTTCTCGTTAGAAACTTGAAGGGATAGATGTACTTTCTATGAGAGCACGTATCTACAACACGAGATCAAAGTCTCTTTCCCACGAGTCGAGAAACGTATATACTATGGGCTATGGATGAGATAACTATAGACGGGAAGACATACATCTCGTCGAAGCGCGCGGCCTCAATTACCGGCTATGCGAAAGATTATGTAGGTCAGCTCTGTAGAGAGGGCAGAATAGAGGCTAGGCTCATAGGCAGAAGCTGGTATGTATACGAGCCCTCTCTCGAGGCGCATCGTTTTGAGGACGGAAGAAAGGCAGAAAAAGGGAACACAGGAACTGCAAAGGAATCCATGCCAGCTTCTATTTCTGAAGAGGCTAACTCGCACAGTGGAAATCGCTCCCCATCCGATATATCTAATATACAGGCCGTGTGGCAGCCACCAGTGTATACGAGCGAGACTCAAACTGAGGTACCAGAACTGAAGAAAACTACTCCAGAGACAGAACAAATAGGGAGAAATGAAGAGCACCGCCTTTCAGAGATGCAGGCAGCATGGCATGAATGGTTTAGTAGGGTAGTCAGTCCTCCAATGGTTAAGAATCAGGACGAGGAAGAGAATGTTCCTATAAACGTCTTGGATGAAGAAGAAAACGAGCGGGAGGAAGAAATACCGCAAATAGAGCGCTATGTAGTCGAGGAGCCTGCGCCCGTACCTGTAAGAAAGATACTTTCTGAGGTTACTTTACCTAGGGAAGAGAACGAAAGAACAGAGGTACAGCCACAAAGACAGGAAATAAGGAGGGAAGAAGGGGAAAAGAGACAGAGAAGCTCTCGTAAGACAAGCAGGAAAGCTCAAAAGGGACTAGGAAGAGCAATTTTTGTGGCACTTACTCTGTTGATTATCAGTCTTAGTTTGATAGCCACAGGCTTTATAGACTCTCTTCATCTAGGGTCCTTTACAGAAAGCTCAGTATTCAAATATATAGGAGGCAACACAGAATTGAAATAGCTTATATACTATTGTTCTCGTCTCGTATAGACAAGGAATGACATCTATCAATAAGATATAAAAGAATATTTCCTTTATTTATTTTCCCCTCTCTCAAGAAGATCTTGAGAGTAATTTCTATTCAATCTCGAGGTTGCATGAGTATCTTTTAGCGATTCCCTTCCTCAATCTAAGCCTTTTAAAGAAGAATAGTTTTATTTACTACGCTTCAAGCAACCTTGCCTACTTAATTTTATTTGCTTTGGCTAAGACACCTCGTCTGCCCAGCTGAAGGTGGTGGTGATGCAGCCTGTTTTATTCCAGTATTGTACGAGATTAGTTAATAAGATACGTGTATAAAATGGCTTATCTACTAGATATGTCGGATGATTTCCTACTATTAGCTCTTCGGGCAATTTCTCTCCTCGACCGATAGGAATTCTTGATATATCAACCTCGGAATTTCCCCATACAAGACCTCTGCATAGGCCCTATGTGGCGTATTTCCCTCCTCTTCTCCCGCTTCTTGAGCACTACTTAGTTCCACCCTCTTTATTCTTTGGGTGTTTTTTGCAATGCAAACTGCATCCACCCTTAGGATCTGATCTATTTTTAAGAAATCAGGCAACCTGTAAGAGGAAAATCGAAGAAATGAAAATAAAATAACTACGTAGAGAGTTTATCCACAAATTTTTCTAATGAATATGAAAAAGACGCGATAGAATCTAGAGAGTACGGATATCCGACATGGATCCTCTTCTAGAAAAAAAGTACATTTCGACTCGAGAAGCAGCGCTCTCGTCCGGATATAATTCCGATTATCTTGCGCGTCTTTGTCGTTCGGGAAAAATAACCGGCACACAAGTGGGACGCACTTGGCTCCTCAATCGTGAGTCACTTGCTTCATTTATCGAGGAACAAGAGTCACTGAAGAAGAAAAGCGCAGGGGAATTAGCAAAGAAACGCGAGGTAGAATACAAGAAAGCGCAGGAAACTCGGATTCTGGTTAGTGAGCCAGAAGCCCCGATACTCTCTCCCATCGCGAGCGAAGTCCCGATGCAACCTATCGCGGTTGTTTCGAGAAGGGACGAAGATTCAAACGCAATACAAGAAGAAAAGACCAGCTCCGTCGTTTCTCCTATACGCGTACGGCGTCCGCTACCCTCTCCAACGGAGTACCTTCCCGAGAGTTTTAACCCCTGGTCCTCATATAGAAATGAGGCTGCTGCACTCTCCGTGGCCCTCCTCGTGGTAACTGCAGGGCTCTTTGCAGCGAGCGAGAACTATGTGTCAGGAGCTTTGGCACTTGCGCAGAAATACCTTGTAGATACTAGCTATGTCGGACGAGACATGGCACTTTCTGCGATGCATAGAATCAGAGATATCGAGCGTCTTCTCCAAGAGGAAACGGCGATGGGTGTCGTCACGGTGCTTGACCACGGGATGATCTCGGTGCGGGAGGGTCTTTCTGGAGAGGTATTTGGGACTCTCTCAAATGGTTTGATTTTCGAGGGAGTATATGAGGCTTTCCTCGGACTCGGAAATACCCTACAGGGAGCCACCTATGCGGTTCTCGCACTTCATGAGGACGGAATGGTTCTCTTTGCGAAGGGAAGTCAGGAAGTTCCGCAGGTGCTTCTCACTGCGGTGTATCAGGGAGGAGAAAGCCTTGGCACGTTTGCGTACGTAACTCCGAACGTACTTGCTACAGGAGCTGACACGGCGTTTCTCGCAGTTGGAAACACGGTAGAAGAGTTCTCCTCAGGAGTTGCGTATGTGGGGCAATCGCTTGGAGGATCGGTTCGTTTCGGTTCCGCTCTCGGCGTACTCGCGCTCTCACGCACTGTAGAGACGATGGGTGAAGTGCGTGAGAAGATTGCAACGGCGTTTGAATACAGAATCAGAGAGCGCGCTCCTGCGCTCGCCGCTACCCCTGAAATTAGCGGCGACATCTTTGGTTTTGCTCGATCACTTGCACGCTTCACGTACGAGCGCATACAGAGTCTCTTTGATCAGGGCGGTCGTATGCTCGCCGCACTCTTTGACACCAATCTCGCGTATGCACCCGCCGTCTCCTATCCAATTCCCGCTGGCCTTTCTACGGTGATGGAGGTGAGTCGAGTTGTAAATGAAATTACGAATCACATCGAGTACCACCCAGTTACCTATGTATATAGCGGAGGGGTTACCGAAGAGTTTGTGAAGAAGATGGTTGAAACTCTCCGTGAGGATATCAATGATCGAGATGATAGTGGCGGTTCCGGACTCGCAGACATCTCAAGTGAATCAATTGAAGATCTCGCAGATGTCGCGACGATGACGAAAACATGGGGTGATCTTTTGTATTGGAATGGTATTGAGTGGACAAACCTCGCTACCTCCTCGCTTGGAATCGTAGGAAGTGGAATTCCTGGCGGCGTTGTGGGTGCGATCCAGTACAACGGCGGCGGTACGTTTGCCGGCGACAGCGCGTTTACGTTTGATGCTGCTGCCGATCGTGTGACGACGACGTATGCATCCTCGACTGGCCTCTCTTCTCTCTACGCATCCTCAACCAATCTCTTTGCCGGCACGCTCACGTTGTTTGGTTCTTTCTTTGATACTACGGGTTCACAGGGTACCAATGGCTTTGTGCTTCAATCAACCGGTACGTCAACTCACTGGGTCGCTACCTCAACGTTGGGACTTGGCGGTGGCGGTTCTGGCACAGTTTCTGCAGGTACTGCCGGACAGATACCCTACTATGAGGCGAACGGCACTACGCTTACCGCAACCTCAAGCATTTTTGTAGCGCCGACAGGAAACGTGGGACTCGGTACCACCTCGCCCTACGCACGACTCTCCGTCGTGGGTCAGGTAGTTGCTGAATTCTTCACGGCAACCACAACCACTGCGTCCTCGACCTTCCCGCGCGTGTCCATGAATTCATTTGCGCTCGGGAGCGACTATTTCACTGATCTTACCGGCCCAGGTCTCACGGTTGCTTCCGGAGTGCTCTCGGTCGACGACGTTTCTCCCTCTATGCTCCAGGCTGCAGATTTCGGTGCATTTACCTGTAACGGCACCTCGTGTAGCCTTGATTCTTCGTTTGAAAATCCTCTGACCTTTACGTATCCCTTGGTACGGAGTGTCGACACCATATCGCTTGCCTTTGGAACCACTACGGCAAACACGTGGAGCGCACAGAACACCTTTGCATCCTTGTTTGCAACGAATGCATCATCAACGAACGCAACCACTACCAATCTTCATGTCACGAGTCTGTCGTCAGCGCTCTTGCGGGCCGACAGCAATGGACGCGTAACCGGCACAACTATTGGTTCAGGACTTTCTTTTGATGGTACGACGCTCTCGGCGACTGGAGGAGGGGGGAGCGGTACCGTCTCAACCTCTACCTCTGAAACTTCAGGCAACGTTGCGTACTGGACTTCCACCTCCGGGACGCCGGCGACGCTTGGTTCTGATTCGGGACTTCAATTTAATGCTGCTGCTGATCGTCTGACCACGACGTACGCATCCTCCACCGCCCTCTCCTCCTCCTACGCCTCCTCAACCTCAGCCTTCTTTGGAGCACTCTCCGTAGGCGCGCTCTCGGGTCCGCTGCAAGCAGTGGGCGGCCTCGTCTCCGCCTCCTCAACTCTCTCTGTCGCCTATGGCGGCACGGGTCTCTCCACTGCACCCTCCTTCGGAAACATTCTGGTAGGTAACTCCACCGGAAGCTACACCCTCACCGCCACCTCTTCACTTGGCCTTGGTACTATCACTGCGGTTGGTCCCACAGGCGGGCAAGTAACCAGTGGCGCCGTCACCCTCGCTTCCTCCACAGCAGGTACGGACTTCTCCATCACGGGAGCAGGCAACACCCTCACGTTTAACCTCCCTTCAGCTTCCGCCGTTAATCGTGGCCTCCTGACTTCTTCCGACTACACCACCTTCCAGAACAAAGTCTCCTCCACCTCACTCTCTGCCACCTTCCCGCTTGCCTACTCCAGCGCCTCGGGAGCCTTCACCTTTAACGGACTCTCGACCAGTACCGCAGCAGTGGTGGGGAACATACCGTACTTCTCAGGAGTGAATACGTTTGCGAATGTGGCGACCTCCACCCTCGCAGTCGCAGGCCCTTTCACCACCTCAGGTATCCTTGGCGCACTCGTCGGAGGCACTAACTCCACCGTCACGTATACCGGCCTCTCAACCACCACCGCACTCTCTTCCTCAGGCGTCCTCTACTCAACTAATGGTGCCGCAGGAGTCTCCTCGGCAGCAACC
>JBASFO010000045.1:0-5937 GCA_049653065.1 Minisyncoccia bacterium | reverse complement strand
GCGGAGGAGGTGAGATTCGAACTCACGGTACCTTGCGGCACACCGGTTTTCGAAACCGGCGCATTCGACCACTCTGCCACTCCTCCGCGCTACTTTCGATGTATCAACCATACTATCGTGTATGAAGAAAAGGTAAACTGATTATCTAACGGGGCGGGCTCACGATACCTTGCGGTATGGCGGTTTCCGAAACCGCTAGAATAAAGCACTATACGACACCTCCTGAACTCAGGTATCCTAGCATTTAGGAAGAAAAATGTTAGAGTTTTTGTTATGGTGCTCGGGCTTTGGTTTTTCTAACGCCTATCCCCTACCACCTATAACCTTATTTGAAGGCCCCATCGTCTAACGGCTAGGACAGATCCCTTTCACGGATCAAATCGGGGTTCGATTCCCCGTGGGGTCACATTGGCAAATTTCCCTGCCTTGACATGAGAAACCGCCCTGCGGAGCCTTTTCTCAAATGCTTAGTTAATTACGCACAGCCCCAGAACACGAATAGGTCGCTGTGATATACTGCCCAGGATGGCAAAAAAGGATATTGATACAAAGATAGACGACTTGGCGACGATGGTGGCGCAAGGCTTTTCAGAATTGCGCACGGACATGACGGATGGTTTTGCTGAGGTCCGTTCAGAGATGACTGAGGTCCGCTCAGACATTCAAGAACTGGGTGGCCGAATGAACGCCGTAGAGCGTCGCCTTGGAAGCGTCGAGGAATCACTTGAAGAGGTGAAGGAGACCTTGTCTGGAGTCGCAAGAGCTGTCGATAAAGATGCGGAGACCCTCATTGACCACGACCGGCGCATCACCAAACTCGAAGCACAGTCAATTTAGCTCGACGCTTTCACACGATATTCGTCGCTAAAATTCCTTGCGCATTGTGCGCTCTACTATATCGAACGTCGCATCGAGGTAACACGTGAAGTCCTCTTCACTCTTGGTGATTCCTGTCTTTGTGTGGTCTCAAGCGCATTGTCGATGAGGATGCGGACTGCTTCTTGCCGCCGTTGGCAAGAAGTTCGAGGCGTGTCTCGCTGAGGGTCACACGTCTAAATAGTTATATTTACCAACGTTTTTCAGGACACCAAATAGGGTGTCCTGAACTTGATATAATCAACACATGCAAAAAACAAAGACTTTTCTAATGTTCGTTGGTGATAAGTGTGGTAAAGCGGAGGAAGCAATAAAACTCTACATTTCACTTATACCAAACTCTGAAATTATAAAAATTGAGAGGTGGAGTGAAGGTGAACCAATGAGTGTCGCCGGGCAAATAAAAACTGTGCTCTTTACGCTTGCCGGAAGTGAGTATATGGCGTCTGAAAATACAGCTCCACATCAGTTTGCTTTCACGCCTGCGATTTCTATTTTTGTTGAGTGTGCAGACGATGGTGAAATCAACCGTTTACATCAGGAACTTTCCAAAGATGGGAAAGAGTTTATGCCTTTGGATAACTACGGTTTTAGTAAAAAGTTTGCGTGGGTTGAAGACCGCTATGGCGTCTCATGGCAGTTAAACTTGGCTAACAACTAGCACTCTTTCCAACTCTTTAATACTAAGAGTAATCTGCTGTCGTTGACCAACGAGTTCTGAAAGCCAACCTATGGGGTCATAGTACGCAGCATAGCACTCCCCTAAAACCTGAATCGTTTTTCTTTTGTCGGCCCCTCTCCCTGAAAAGGGAGATTAATTATGACCGTGCTTGCCCCAAATCTCGTCGAGTCGCCCACCTTCCCGCGGCGCCTCATCTTCAAACCTAGTTTTTCTATCGAACGCACCATCGATTGCGGCCCCTACATCCTGTCGAGGCTTGGGTACTGATCCTTTCTGAATTGGTTTACCGAATTCTCCTAGTTCTGAGTTTGGCATACACTAATGGTACACCCATACAGACCCTCTTTACAGTACAGGTGGATAAGTCATCTCTCGTACGCGTGGGCAGAAAAAAGAGAATGGTGTGCGATTTGCACGTTAAAGATAATTCTGAAAGCTACACACTTTTGCATCAAAATACAGGGCGCGGTAAGGTACAAGAGTCATGCCCCAAAATAAGCACCAGAGCGAGAAAGTCTACATCTACGGCAAGAATGCCCTCTTTGAGGCACTCACAAATGCGCCGCAGGTGGTAAAGCGCGTCCATATCTCTCCCGAGATACAGGACGGTAAACTGCGCGAACTCCTCCGAGAACAAAAGATCCCGACCCAGGTGCTTGAGCGCGGTGATGCGAAGCGCGCGGTGGGCGATGAGTCGCACCAGGGCGTCATCGCCGTCATCGACGCCGCCGCGCTCATGATCCCCTTCGGAGAATTTCTCTCTTCTCTCACTCCTACCAAAGATACTGCTATCGCACTCTTGGGCGAAGTGCAGGATCCACACAATGTCGGCGCTATTATCCGCTCCGCAGCCGCATTCGGATTCTCAGCCGTACTTATTCCAGAACGAAACCAAGCACAGGTAACCGGAACTGTGGTGAAAACTTCAGCCGGCATGGCGTTTCGCATCCCACTCATCTCAATTGGTAATGTAAACGACACTCTGCGGACGCTGAAGGAAAAAGGATTTTGGATATACGGCCTTGCCATGGATGGCAATCCGCTCCAGAAAGAAGTATTCGACGCACCAGCAGCGTTTGTACTCGGCAATGAGGGTGCAGGTATACGGAAAGTCACTCTGGAAACCTGCGACATCGCGCTCTCAATTGCGATGCACCCGCGCTGCGAATCCCTAAACGTCGCAGTATCAGCCGGGGTGGTATTCAATGCGTGGTCCAGTCAGCATCCTCACGCACTGAGGGCATAGACTGGAAGCAGAGTTTAGAGCGTTTTGAACCAGAGGCCGAAGAAACGACGACCTATTTTTGTACGACGAATGGAGAGCGCAAGCGCCGTACTGCCGAGCGCCGTGCCGAGGCGCGGCGCAAGCGTACGCATGTAGGTGCCGCTCCCGCACGCCACCGTAAGTGTGATGATCATAAAGCGCCGCACTCCCACTTCTCTAAACATCTGGTCCCAGGAAGCACGTACGGCATCAATACGAAAATCAGCGCCGAGCGCTTTTGAGGGCTCATCAGTCTTTGGCACTCTCAGGAGAAACGCATCCACGCGCGCTCCTAGCGCGCGCGTATCTATCGCCGTTGTTTTCCTATGAGAAATCCTGTAGATGGTTTCCTCATGCTCCGGCAGTACCATATGTGGTAGTGCCCCTTCGAGGGCGTGAAGAAATAAAGGTTTACCGTTCACCGTCTTTGAGGAGTATGCGGGGTACGCACGCAGGTGAGTTCCTAGCTGTGCCCTAAGCGCAGCGCGAAGCGCTGCGTCCGTGACTTCTGTTTCCTTTCCCTCGTAGGCCACGACCCCGAGCGCGTCCCCCGTATCGCTCCCCACATCAAGCAGTACCTCTATCTCGTATTCTTTATCAAATCCCCGATAGTGCTCCTGCCGTTTGCACTCCTCTCCTAAAAGGACGAGAAGTGTGCCGGAAGCCATCGGGTCGAGTCTTCCTGCGTAGGCTGCGGGAAGTGAAGCGTACTCCGGATTCTCGGCCTTCCATGCATGTATCGCCTGGAGCGGTGTCTGCCCCACTTCCTTAGTAAGTACCACGTAGCGCTTCATGACTGCATGAGTATACCCCTTACTATTTTTCTATAACAAAAGTGGTACGAGGTATATACTCCTTGGTAATGAAACCAGTACTTCTCTGCGGCTCGCTCGCCTATGACCGCATCATGGATTTTGAGGGTAACTTCTCAGAACACTTTCTTCCGGACAAGCTTCACGCTATAAATCTTAGTTTCTTTGTTTCTCCCCCGAAAGAAGAATTTGGCGGCACCGGCGGAAATATCGCCTATGGACTCTCGCTCCTTGGAGTATCGACTTCGGTGGTGGCGACCGTGGGAACTGATTTCCTACGCTACGAAGCTCACTTGAAAGAGCATGGGGTTGACATGATCGGAGTCGCGCGTCGAGACGATCTTCCTACTGCTTCGGGATACATAATGACCGACAAGGCTGATAATCAAATCGCTGCGTTTTCAGGAAGCGCCGCTATGGAAGCAAACGCTGGAACGCTTTCCTATGATACCTATGCGCTTGCCGTAGTTTCTCCCACTAACAAGGATGATATGGTGCGCATCGCGCGCGAGGCAAAAGCAGCAGGTCTCCCACTTTTTTTTGATCCGGGGCAACAAATACCGGTATTCTCCGGAGACGAGCTCAAAACCGCACTGCAAGGCGCCGCAGGCGCCCTCGTCAATGACTACGAACTTGCGCTCATCACAGAAAAGACAGGGTGGGATGAGATGGCAATAGTCGCTCACGCAGGATTTCTTATAGTGACGCTTGGTGCCGAAGGTTCTCGCATACTCACCAGCAAGGGAGAAGAACGGGTGACTGCCGTACCCGTAGAGGAGGTGGTGGATCCTACGGGTGCGGGAGATGCGTTTCGTGCGGGCTTTATCGCAGGCTACGTCCGCGCGCTTCCCCTTTTGACCTGCACAAAGCTCGGGAGCACGGTAGCCGCATACGCGGTGGAATGCTATGGTACCCAGAACTACCGCTTCACGCATCCAGAGCTTGGTGCGCGGTATACGGGCACTTATAAAGAACCTTTCCCGTTTTAATCTCATGGACTACGACATCACGAGTGGAGCGCTGAAAGAGGAGGGTACAAAGCGGCTTCTGTGGGCCGATAACGACATGCCGGTCTTGCGTGCCGTGCGAGAGATGTTCTCAAAGGAGCAACCTCTGAAGGGCCAAGTGCTCGCCGCGTGCCTTCATGTGACTGCAGAGACCGGGAACCTCATGCGTACCCTACAAGCGGGCGGCGCCGAGGTGTCGCTCTGCGCTTCCAATCCCCTCTCGACCCAGGATGATGTCGCAGCTGCTCTCGTAAAGGAGTATGGCATTCCCGTATTTGCGAGAAAGGGCGAGGATCGCGATACATTTTTCAAGCATCTCAAAGCAGTCATTGCAAAAAAGCCGACGCTCACCATGGACGACGGCGCCGATCTCGTCTCGACTATCCATAAGGAGTATCCCGAGCTCATTGCAACTATGAAGGGTGGCACGGAAGAAACCACGACCGGCGTCATCAGACTTCGTGCTATGAGCAAAGCGGGCGCACTCAAATTCCCCGTCGTCGCGGTAAATGACGCAAAGACGAAGAATCTCTTTGATAACCGCTACGGCACGGGCCAATCAACGCTCGATGGCATCATCCGCGCAACAGACCTTCTCCTTGCCGGCAAGGTGTTTGTGGTCGTTGGCTACGGCTGGTGTGGTCGCGGACTCGCCACGCGTGCGCGCGGCATGGGCGCGCAAGTCATCGTGACAGAAATCGATCCCGTAAAAGCTATTGAAGCGACAATGGACGGTTTTCGCGTCGTGCCCATGGAAGAAGCAGCAGAGGTGGGTGATGTCTTTTGCACCGCGACCGGAAACGTCCACGTTATTAGTGTTGAGCACATGAAGCTCATGAAAGACGGCGTCATCGTCTGCAACACTGGTCACTTTGATGTCGAGATTGACGTCGCAGGACTAAAGAAAGCCGCAACTGCCGCGCGTAAAGACATCCGTCCACACGTAGACGAGTACATGCTTGGTGGTAAGCGTATCAATCTCCTCGCGGACGGCCGCCTCGTAAATCTCGCTGCAGCGGAGGGTCACCCCGCATCTGTTATGGATATGAGCTTTGCGACACAGGCTATGGCCTGCGCATGGATGGCCAAGAGCAGCGGGCTCTCTCCCGCCGTCTACGAGGTGTCAGAAGACATTGAGAACTTTGTCGCAAGCACGAAACTAGCTTCTATGGGAATTGCGATAGACACGCTTACGAGCGAGCAAATGAAGTACCTCGCCGACTGGGAGCACGGAACCTAGCGCGCCTTTAAACAAATATAGTAACATCGTATGTCACTATATAGTGACATACGATG
>JBASFO010000044.1:0-6480 GCA_049653065.1 Minisyncoccia bacterium | reverse complement strand
TGCATACACAATGGACGAGAAATTCCTGAAACCCTACCAGCCCGGCGAAACCGAGGCGCGTGTCTATAAGGCGTGGGAAGAAAGCGGCTACTTCAACCCAGATAACCTCCCTGCTGCCCTTCTCTCTCAAACCGAGGGCAAAGCCTTTACTATCGTTATGCCCCCGCCAAACGCCAATGGCGACCTGCACGCGGGGCACGCTCTTTTTGTCGCGCTCCAGGACACTCTTATCCGCTATAAGCGCATGCGCGGCTACCGTGCACTCTGGATACCGGGGGCAGATCACGCCGGATTTGAAACCCAGGTCGTCTATGAAAAGAAACTTGAGAAAGAGGGGCGTTCGCGTTTCGGTATGGAACCGAAGGCGCTCTACGATGAGATACTCGCCTTTACGCTCGAGAACAAAAAGAACATGGTAGCGCAGCTCCGAGCGCTCGGCGCTTCCTGCGACTGGTCGCGCGAGAAGTTTACGCTTGATCCTGATGTGGTGGAGAGTGTTCAAAAGACCTTTATAAAGATGTTTGACGATGAACTCGTGTATCGTGGTGCGCGAACCGTAAATTGGTGCCCGAAGCATCAGACCTCCCTTTCCGACGTTGAAACAGAGAGCGAGGAAGAGACAACGCCGTTTTACACCTTCCGCTATGGGCCATTTGAAATTGGCACGGTGCGTCCTGAGACAAAGTTTGGAGACAAATACGTGGTTATGCATCCGGACGACGATCGTTACAGCGCCTGGAGGCATGGACAGACGCTCACGGTAGAGTGGATAAACGGACCTATTACGGCAACGGTCATTAAAGATCATGCGGTTGATAGAGAATTTGGTACGGGCGTCATGACCATTACGCCCTGGCACTCGCAAATAGACTTTGAGATAGCAAAGCGCCATGCGCTTTCGATGGAACAAATTATTGATTGGCGTGGCAAACTCCTCCCTGGTGCGGCAGAGTTTGTCGGTATGAATATAAAAGAAGCGCGTCCGAAAATTGTAGAGAAACTTGCCGCGAAAGGACTTCTCGTATCTACCGACGAGAAATACAGAACTGTAGTAAAGAAATGCTACAAGTGCCAGAGCATGATAGAACCGCAGGTGAAAGATCAGTGGTTTGTAAAAATGGCGCCACTTTCAAACATGGCAATTACTGCTGCAAACAAAGGGGACGTGCGTTTCATACCAGAACACGAGGAGAAAATATTCCGCCATTGGATGGAACACACGCTTGATTGGAACATAAGCCGGCAAATAGTGTGGGGCATTCCTATTCCCGCCTGGCATAAGGAGGGAGAGTGGAGAGCGGCACGTACTTCCCCGGGCGAGGGTTGGGAGCAAGACCACGACACGTTCGATACCTGGTTCTCTTCGGGTCAGTGGCCGCTTCTTACGACCGGATATCCAGACGGAAAAGATGCAGGCTACTACCCAACTGCTCTTCTTGAAACAGGGCGTGACATCATATTCTTCTGGGTGGCACGCATGATTATCTTTGGTTTATATCTTTCAGACCAAGTGCCCTTCCCTACGGTATACCTCCACGGACTCGTCAATGATGCGAAGGGTAAAAAAATGAGTAAATCAAAAGGAAACGTAATAAACCCGCTCGACTTGACGGACAAATATGGCACCGATGCACTACGCATGGCGCTTGTCGTGGGAAACGCACCAGGCACCGACCTTGCGCTTCAAGAAGACAAAGTGAGAGGTTACAAACACTTTGCAAACAAGCTTTGGAATATCGCCCGCTTTGTTCTTGGAAATGCAGGCGACGCAGACACGTCCGTAGTACTTGATGCATCTGACACTCTGTTGAGAGAGGAGGTCGAAGATCTGGCCCGCGCCGTCACGTTCGACCTTGAAAGATATCATATGCACCTTGCTGCTGAGAAAATCTACCATTATGTATGGGACCGATTTGCAGCAGAAATTCTTGAAGACTCAAAGTTAATAATTGGGTCTCATGATAAACCGAGCTCTGTCCCTCCTTCATCCATTGCTTCTCGTAAAGCAGTCTTGATGTATATTCTGAAGACATCGCTCAGACTCCTCCATCCCTTCATGCCGTTTGTCACCGAAGAGATATATCAGTCACTCCCCCAGAAAGAGTCGGATCTCCTCATGACGACGCGCTGGCCTGTTAGAATAGCGGAGTGACCCTTGAGATAGACACAATCGGCTACGCATTTGTCGGCGGGCTATTGCCTGCACTCGTGTGGCTCTTTTTCCTTCTTAAAGAAGAAGAGCGTTGCCCGCAACCGCGCTGGGCGGTTTTTCTTGCATTTCTTACGGGTATGATCGCCGTACCCCTTGTCATCCCCTTTGAAGACCAGGCGTCGCGGGCGCTCGCTTCTGGCGTGCCGCTTATCGTTGCGTGGGCGACCATAGAAGAGACCGCAAAATACGCGCTTGCCGCGATGATTATCCTCTGGAGAAAGAGCGCAATTCGTAATCCCATAGACGTGGTTGCGACCATGCTCACCGTGGCGCTCGGGTTTGCGGCAGTCGAGAATGCGCTGTTTCTCATAGACCCGCTTAGTGAAGGAAGATTCCTTGCTGGATTTGTGACGAATAACCTCAGATTTATCGGTTCTACCCTGCTTCACGTCATGGCTTCCTCCACCATCGGGTTTGCACTCGCCTTTTCCTACACCGCCGGGAGGCCGCTCCGTGCGTTTGCTGCGTCGCTTGGTCTTATCCTTTCAATCGCATTGCACGCTGCATTTAATTTCTTTATAATTCAAAGCGACGGCTCGACGACCATTCTCGCGTTCTTCTTGGTGTGGACCGCCGCCATTGTCTTTTTTGCGACGTTTGAGATTCTTAAATATTTCCGGTATCGCGCTCTACCAAAAAACACCTGCTAATCTAGAACTCATAATAGTATGAAAAAACCTTCTCTTTTCGAGCGACTGACAGGTGCACGGACCTCACACGACGATTTTGATTTTGATGACGATGTGGCGCCACTTGATTCGGGACTCCGCAAGAATGATCCAAAGGGGCAGGTGGGCTCTCTCCCCGTACATGAAAAGACCGAGGGACATCTCCCCGTTGATATGTATCAAACTCCTACGGAACTGGTGCTGCGCACCTTTGTGGCGGGCGTGCGTCCCGACGAGATGAATGTCTCTATAAGTCGCGATATGGTGGTACTTGAGGGGCTGCGCGAGGAGCGCACCGAGATATCGGGCCCCGACTATTTCAATCAAGAACTCTTTTGGGGTGCATTTTCCCGCACCATCATGCTTCCGCAAGAAGTAGACGTGGATGGCGCGCAGGCAACCTCAAAGGACGGTCTTTTGACTATCGTTCTTCCCAAGCTTGATCGTACCCGTCAAACAAAACTGAAAGTGCGTTCGAATTAGTATTTTCTATAGAGTCGCATCAAGAAGTGTGGGCGCCTGCTCTACCCGCTCCACATCAAACCGAATTCTTCCTATGGCTTGACCTTGAGGAGTTTCTACCGAAACTCGCCATTGCCCCTCTTCCAGATTTCCTTTCGCAGAATACCCGCGATACCCTCCTTCCCTTCCGCCTGATATAGGAAAAGAAATGCGACTCATTGTTATCCACTCTCCGTTCACACGCTTCTCCCAGCGATGCATAACCGTAGAGGAAAAAGAGAGCGGGGCCGCGACGGCACTATATGCGTAGAGCACGCTCTCGGGAGCTACGTGCAGCACCTTGGTGCGAATATCCCACCACTCTCTCGGCGCTTCGGTAGATACGACGTACTTTCCTTGCATTTTAGTAAGCGAGTGGTACATACCTCCATCCCTCATCGCAAGAGGAATCGGTGGAATAACACCTGAAAAGTACGATCCACATACAAGGAGGACTATGGCGCCCACGGTGTGTAGCACCAGCGTGCGTTCGCGTCGTATCCTTTCAGGGTCAATGCGGTGCAGTGCGTAGATAAAAAGTGCGAAGAGAACGAGTGCAAGTACCGTAGAGCCGAGAAACACGAGAGGTCCGATAGTGCCTACAAGAATCGGGAGCACAAATACCGAGCACGCATAGAGCGTAAAGAAAAGCAGGGTGGTTTGAAACACCAAAAGGTGCTTATGCATGCGAAAGTACTCATTGCCGGCGTAGACAAGCGCAAGCATAAGAAGGAACGGCCAGGAAGCAGCTACCACCGAGTGCGCAGTATAAAAAACGACGAGTCCAGAGAGTAACCCACCAAATGCGTACTGAAGAAGGAGCGGAAAGCTTATACGAAGCGCTCGTTTCCATAGTGATCCCGCATCCTCTCTCGCAAATGTGTACGCTCCGACCGCCGCGGCAAATGCGAGTACGAGGTAGAGCGAAAATATCCACACGACAATTCCCACCGGCAGAAGGCCAAAGGTAAAGAAATCGGTAAAAAACCCGAAGGCAAAGAGACCGGCACCGAGCTTCCGCTCGTTATGCGCAGCCCACGCAAGAGTATTCGAGAATACGCCCATAGGGTGCTTGGACCCGGGCTCGAACCGGGGACCCCTTCCTCTTCAGGGAAGTGCTCTACCAACTGAGCTATCCAAGCGTTGCGCTACTGTACCATACCAAAACAATTGCTACATTAGTGCCCGAGAAGATTCTGATACTCCTGTATGAGTGCATTAATGCTTCCTGAGTCCCCTTCTATTCCACTCAGCATGCCAAGGTACGGCTCGAGAAACTTTGCGGAATAGTACAAAGATGCACCGATAAGGAGAGCCCAGAACAGCAATTGCACCACGCCACCAATAAGAGCGTCGCGACGCATCGCCTTCAGGATTTTGTTGTTCTCGCGAGCAAGGAGGAGCGTTTCCTCGACCTGCTCAGCCATACTGCCATTATCTTCCATACGTTTCAGTATACCCCTTACCACTTTTTATAGAAAAGTGGTAAGGGGTATACTCCGACATCCTAGAATGAAAAGTCACGAAGCTCTTTACAATATGATAAAGATGAGGTACAAAATAGCGTTTGGTGCTTCAAGCAAATCAAAGATTCTAGAGTAGTCTGAAAGCACTCGGATTCCGGAGGACACGGGATGTCTCATTTGTTCTTTGTGTTTTTGTTGCCGGGAGCAGTCTGTATCCTTGTTTGGCTCCTGTCTTTTAAGCAACATAAGAAGCGACTGCATAGTCATAAGTGCCTCCACTGCAACAACGAATGGGTGCATGGAAATGACTGTTTCGGAAATGAAGAAGCCCACACATGCAAAAGGTGCGGGAAAGAAGAATGGTATGTGTACCGCACACTGTAGGAACCAAACAACGGTTTCCTTTAGCCCTCATCTCAAGGTGGGGCTATATTTTCTACTGTTTCGAGCATTTCCGTGTTTATGTCTTGCTTCGTTGGTGCCCTCGCCATGAGTCGAACATGGATTGCCTCGTTAGGAGTGAGGAGTTCTATCCATTGAACTACGAGGGCATGAAAGCGAGGATAGCACAAAACCCCACGGCATGTGCCGTGGGGTTTGAGGTTACTATCTTTACACTTCAGTTGTCGTTCCTCCGATACCGAGAAGCTCGGAGAGTCGGGTCTTATCAAACCCAATCACCATATCATCCCCTATCGTAATCACTGGCACGCCCATCTGCCCGCTCTTGTCTATCATCTCAGTGCGCTTTGCGGGGTCTGCTGCCACATCGTGCTCGGTATACGCGACGTTGTGTGCCTTAAAAAACTCCTTGGTCATTTGGCAAAAATGACAGGTCGGCGTTGTGTAAATAGCTACGGGTTTATCCATGATTGTTTCTTGTTATGTCGACTGATTATAACATCTCTCTGCGGGATACGAAAATCCCTGTCTACCGACAGGTAGAGAACTCTATTAGGCGAAAAGTGCAGGATACGAGAATCGAACTCGTGCCTCAACCTTGGGAAGGTCGCGTCCTGCCACTAAACTAATCCTGCACTTTTCGTCTAAAATCCTCAACCGAATGGAATGAGAAGTTCTGGGGGAGCTTTTCATCATCCCGTGACTCAAACCAATCCAGCAGAAGCATTTTCAGGATGTTTCAAAAATCGTTCAGATGCAAGGCGTGGAGCTGAGGGTTTCGGAGGCGTATTTGAGATACGCTGATGAAAACCGAGAGGCTCCACAACGAAGCAGGTGGCGATTTTAGGAATATCCTATAATCCAAAGAACCCGAGCAGGGTCCGCCACCAGGGCAGCTCTCGAAGCTCCACCACCTCCGCCGGGTCAACTACGATAATAACCTCCTCGCCAGGCCTTGCAACTCCATACGTCTCTCGCAAAGACGCTTCCTGTCCACGAGAAGTCTCGAGGTCAGCGATATTTGCTCGCAAAGTCTTTTCTCGCTCCTCAAGGAGCGCAAGCGAACGCTTCATATCCTCTGCCATACGCCGCGCCACTTCTTCTTTCTTCCATATACCCCACACCATAAAAAGAAGGCATACGAGGAGTAAGGAGAGTCCTCCGATAGTGGCATACTCCTTCCAGGTACGTCTGCGACGTCTCATACACTTCAGTATACCCCTTACCACTT
>JBASFO010000043.1:0-2181 GCA_049653065.1 Minisyncoccia bacterium | reverse complement strand
TAAAGATGTGTCATTTAAAATTCCTCACCCCGGAGCAATGACCATCATGAACGCGCTCGCCGCCACGAAGCTCGGAGAGGCGCTTGGCGTCTCTCTTGCGTCTTCCGCATACGCACTCAGCGCACTGACGCGTATTCCCGGGAGAGTTGAGCGCATAGAGGAGGGGCAAGATTTTGCAGCGGTGGTTGATTACGCACATACACCAGATTCACTTGTCGCGCTCTATGCGGCCTACCCCGGCAGAAAAATATGCGTCCTCGGGAATACTGGCGGGGGACGCGATACGTGGAAGCGAGGAGAGATGGGCCGCATTGCAGATGAAGCGTGTGCCGAAGTATTTCTCACCGATGAGGATCCGTATGATGAGGATCCTGTGGCAATCGTTGCTGCGATGGCTCAAGGTATGAAACGAACACCTGCCATCATCATGGATCGTCGTGCGGCGATACATGAAGCGCTCGCGCGCGCAAAGACCGGTGACACCGTGCTCATTACCGGCAAGGGTACGGACCCCTATATCATGGAGGCTAAGGGCAAAAAGACACCGTGGAGCGATGCGAGTGTCGTGCGTGAAGAACTACAAAAACTAAGGAAATAATTGGTACCATAGAGCAATGCGTGGAGATCTGTTCTTCTTTCTTGGCATACTACTTTTGTTTTTTGTGGTGTGGCTTGCTTCAGGAGGGCCCGACCGCCCCATTTCATTTGCGGGCCCGTATCTAAACCCCATTACCACTACCGGAACGACGGCACAGCCTTATGGGGATCCTGGTGCCTGGAATCCCTTTAGCTCCAACATCTCGATAGGCCCAACCGGTGTAGGCATAACCAATTACGGCGGCTCCGCACAGCCATCCACCCGAAAGGGTTCGGCTATGCTTTCAAGAAATCTCTCGGGTGTTTCTGCGACTGATCCTGAAGAAGAATACGTGATCATTTCGGTATCTTCATTTGGAGGGACGTCCGTCTCAACTGCTGGATGGAAATTGGTGAACCAGCAAACCAATGAGGGTGGTCTTATTCCTCCGGGAACCAAGCTACCCGCGACAGGGCGCGTGAACGAGCTCTCACCGATTACCCTCGCACCTGGAGAAGAGATGATCGTAGTTACCGGCCGCTCCCCAATTGGTCTTTCGTTCCGGGAGAATAAATGCGTGGGGTATCTGGAAGACCGGCAGGACTTCTCTCCTCCCTTGTCCGCGCAGTGTCCAACTCCGTACCAAGAGTTTTCACAGTTGTATGACGTGAGGGATGATGATGAGTATGAGGAGTGCGAACACTATGTGCGCACCCTTCCCTATTGCGCGCTTGATACAGACGTACCGAACGATCTGTCAAACTCGTGTGAGCGGTTTGTTGAAGAAGTACTCTCCTACAACGGTTGTGTGGCGCTCCATGACGAGGACGGGGATTTCGCGGGATATACATGGCGTGTATTCCTCGGAGAGCGCGAAGAGCTGTGGGGTCGCCGCGGTACCATTCTTCTCCTTGATGCTGAGGATAAAGTCATCGATTCGCTCACGTACTAGAAACCTAAGGCGAGAAATGCTAAAACTAGATCTGCGCGCCCATATGTAGGCATACGGGCGCTCGCTCGGCGAGATACAATGCCTAAGAGGCTTTATATCTACCTCACTTCGCGCCCATAGCTCAGTTGGTAGAGCAGTTCCCTTTTAAGGAATTGGTCCCTGGTTCGAGTCCAGGTGGGCGCACCCGAAGAAAAGAGACGCTTGCGCGTCTTTTTTCATTACGGGTGCGGGTCGTAGTGATGTTTGGCTAGCAAGCCAAACCACGAGACGGGCGTAGATTTTCTTATGAGTTTGCGAGTTAGAAAATCAAGTGCAGAGCTTCGCGGAATTTTGCGAGTGACGATGAGCAAAATATCTGTGACCACAAAGTGCGAGGCCTGAGCAATGTCTCAATATAGTAACATACGATGTTACTATATTTCGATAGGGAATTTACCTCTTGGGGAATTGGAGCTTTTTCATCATGTATGCTAGGGTCTGCTTGGAGAAAGGAGGTGTCAGATGTCATACGACGCTGACGATACAGACGACTTTTCGATGGAGAAAAGATCTCCTATGGAGACTTTGGGATTCTTCTTGTGGTGGGTGTTGAAGATATTCATCATCGCCCCAATATTTCTCGCAGTGTCCTTTGTTGCAGGAGTCTTTTTAC
>JBASFO010000042.1:0-19984 GCA_049653065.1 Minisyncoccia bacterium | reverse complement strand
CCTTGGGGAGACCGGTATACTAAGATAGTCAGAGCGCCCCAAGGGGCGTTTTTAAATAGATACACGTATGAACCACTTCCTTAGCTATCTCTCAAACGTACGCGCTGAGCTCACCCATGTCGTCTGGCCGAAGCCGCGCCAGGCGCTCATGCACACACTCATCATCGTCGGTCTCTCTGCGTTTGCGGCGCTCTTTATCGCACTCCTTGACTACGTGTTTACGAGCATCGTGAGCTCAGTTGTTATCTAATAGTATGGATACGCGCACCGCACCGCATTTTGACGAAAACGCTGCAAACAGCACCCCACGCTGGTACACCATTCATACCTATGCGGGATATGAAAACGCCGTTGAGCGAAATCTAAAGCAGCGCATCGAGTCGCTTGGTATGCAAGGAAAGATTTTTGAGGTAGTAGTACCAACTGAAAAGAAGGTGCGCGTCAAAGGAGGCAAGCGCGTGGTTGAGGAGGAGAAAATCTATCCGGGCTACATTCTCGTAAAAATGATTGTCGATGAGGACTCTTGGTTTGTCGTGCGTAATACTCCACGAGTGACGGGCTTTGTGGGAAGCGGCACGGTCCCGGTACCCATGGAGGAGAGTGAGGTCGCCACTCTTATGAAGCGTATGGATGCAGAACTCCCCAAGCACCGCATCGATCTCACCAAGGATGATCCTGTCGTTATAAACGATGGCCCCTTCAAGGACCTTGAGGGCAAGGTAGGGGAGATAGACGAGGAGCGCGGCAAGGTGAAAGTCATGGTCGCGATGTTTGGTCGCGAAACCCCGGTCGAATTAGATTTCTTGCAGGTAAGGAAACTGTAGCTCGTACTCGAGCGTAGAGTTTCCTTATGTCGTTTTGCGAAGCATTACGACGAAGGAAGAAACTGTTTCAATTGACCCCACCCTTTATTTACGATACATTCCACTGACATATGCCTAAAGTAGTAAAACTCATTAAACTTCAAATCCCAGCAGGGAAGGCGACTCCCGCGCCTCCCGTTGGTACCGTGCTTGGCCCTGCGGGGGTCAACATCGGGGACTTTGTAAGCAAGTTCAACGAGGCGACCCGTGACAAAATGGGCGACATCATTCCGGTCGACCTCTCTGTCTACGAAGACCGTACGTTTTCATTTGTTCTGAAGACCCCCCCTGCTTCTCGCCTTATTTTGAAAAAGCTTGGTCTTGAAAAGGCTTCGCAAAAACCAGGCTCGAGCAAGGCCGGTACACTCTCAAAAGCTCAAGTACGGGAAATTGCTGAGCAGAAAATGCCAGACCTCTCTGCAAACTCTCCCGAGGCTGCTGATCGCATCATCGAAGGGACGGCGCGCTCTATGGGCATTGAAATAAAATAACAGCGTAATTTCTTGAAAAGAAGGCGCCCGCGACTCCTGTGTCGCGGGCGTTCTCGTGTGTAGAGAGCATATCTTATCTTATTCACTAAAGTAGGCGAAGAAGACTGCTGACCACCGAGGGTTCTGGTTTTGTGTTGGATCGGCTCCGTGAATGGATGCTTTAATCTTTCCGTTTGTTGCTGCCTCGAGCTGTTTGCCCGGAAAGACGAGAGCTCGGCCGGATTGAGATTCGGGTAAGCGAATACGCTTCCCGTCGAGCTCCGGAAGAAAGTACAATCCTTCGTCGGAGGCACCGAGGTGAAATGAGAACGCATTTCGGTCTGTATGCGGTTTCGCGCATCCCGTAGTATCAGTGCTGTAGCGAAGAATACGGAGGAGCGCCTTGTTTGGGCCTTGTTCCGCTTCCTCAAACCGCTCGAGCGCGTGTACTCCAGGACACACGTCGTCGAGCTCTGCTGCGAAGACGCGGGCTACCCACCTGCAATCGTTTCTGAGTTGTATACAGGCCTCAAGCCAGCTTTGGTAAGGCTCGGCAACGGGCACTCCACGTTCTTGAAGTAATGCTCGCAAGTCCGGGCGCGCATGAAGGAACACCTTTTGGTCCGAGAGCTTACCATTTTCGCGACGGATTATGCCGTCGTCTGGCGTCGGGTCCGCAGGATCGCGCGGCACATATATTTCCCAACGCTTCTGCTCTTCAATCGGAACTCGCGCAAGGAAATCGAGAAATCCGAGCGCTGCATAGTGCACGTGCGCCATGCGGACATTGAGGAGCGGGATAGATGCCGCGAGCTGTCCGTGTAGAAGAGCAGCTGCAGCTTCTTGCACATGGCCTCCTTGTCGAGGCTGGGTTTGTGTCGTGGCCATCTGGCACCTCTTTCTAAAAAGACCAAACCTATCTCCCAGTATAGGCCTTCAAGAAGAATCTGCATCTTTCTCACCGTACGCTTGTTCGAGGCGTTTGTTTTGCTACCATTCCCACATGGATCTGGAACAAAGGGGAGAACGGCCGAAGCTCTCAGGGATGGACGCGGTATTTGTGCGGAATATGCGTGCAAATCTCACGTTCCCCCAGAATTATCTCTCTATAGACTCAACCACTCTCCATGCACTTTTAGGAGAGCCAGAACCTCGTGCCCTTCTTGCGCGTTACTTGACCGAACCTCTCGCGACCAAGCAGGCAGAAAAACTGCTTGATGTAGCAAATCGAGCACATCGCGCCTACGGCGGCCCGATCATAGAGATAGATGGCGCACTGAAAGTCTGGAACGACAGCAAGCTACACATTCAAGGTCTCCTTTCGAAATTACTCACCGCACCTGAGTACATACTCTATAGTGCTTATAATCCTGAACAGAAGGAAAGATTCCTCGCGCAGTGGGTGAAAGAATCTATGCCAGACGACACCCTACGAGTTTTTCAAAACCTTCTATCCTCTACGGTGAGCTTTCTCGCGCGCACCGACATACAAGAAAAGTACACACGCTATCGAAACGTCTTTAAAGAGGGGCTCGAGAAGGATGCTCGAGATGCGAAACTCGATGAAGTGTATGAGGGCATTCATGCACAACTCATCACCGAGCTCGACACGCAGAGAACCACCCTGGATGAGCAGGAAAGAAAAATCTGGGAAATTGCGACGACGTACTTCGAACGCACGTCATGCTATCGACCTTTGCACTCCGGAACGAAATCAATTAATTGAGAAACAATCAACGTTCGAGCGTCAGATATTCAAAGGGAGGAGTGTGTTCAGGATGCGACTCATGCGCAATTATTTCTGTAAACTCGCTGTAGTCGGGAAAGAACACATCGCCCAGAGCCTCGTCATCAACAAGGGTAAGGATAAGGCGGTCGGTGAAAGGAAGTGCCGCAGTATAAATGGCGCTTCCCCCGATAATACATATCTCGTCACTTCCCGGCGCGCCGTGCGCCGCCGCAAGTGCCGCTTCGATAGAGGAAACGACGAGTGCACCCGGTGCCTCATAGTCTTTGTTTCTTGAAATTACAATGTTAGTTCGCTTCGGAAGCGGACGCCGCTCTTCTGGTATGGACTCCCAGGTCTTTCGGCCCATGATGACTGGATGTCCGCGGGTCAGGTTGCGAAACCGTTCGAGATCCTCAGGAATGTCCCAGACTAAATCGCCCTCTTTTCCAAGGACGCGGGTGTGTTTCCCGATTGCTGCAATGGCAGAAATCCGATTCATTCTCTCACTATACTCTTTTCGCGTGATAGACGCGCGCGCCGTGTTCGCCGATGACGCAGACTGCATCGACACCTTGGTCCCAAGGTTGCCGGGCAAGGGGTGAAAGAGAAAATTGCCGGTCATAGCAAAAACCAATGCGAAACCACTCGTGTGGAACGAGAGCGAGGAAGCGGTCATACCATCCGCCGCCCTGGCCCTGCCTCGCGCCTAAAGCATCAAAGCGTCGGCCGGGAATAAGAATGGCTGCAGAGTGATCTCGTATGAGCGTCCTGGCCTTTTCTGCTTCTTCTTTCGGGTCCAAAGAGGCGCGCGGGGGGATTTGATAGAGCAGAGCGGTGGAAGGAAGTGTGCCGTAGTCAAGAAACGGCACCTCTCCTCGAAGAGGTACATAGGTGATCATTGCCCCATAGGGGCTGAGAAGACGCGACAATTCTTCCCCTGCGTCAATTTTCCCGGTATGCAGCATATGGCATATACTACTCTCCACCATGGCGGACACCTATGAGGTCGAGGTCAAATCTTTGCTGGGCTCTGAAGAAGCTGCGCGTGCGTTTCGCGTGCGTCTTACAGAATGCTCACCGGAGACCACTCTTCGTTCCTCGCACTCCCAACTCAATCATTATTTTGAGGGCGGCGATATCGCGCTTCTTGCCGAGGCACTTTCGTCCACGGTTTCTACCGAAACCGCCGCAAAGCTTGCACGCATAGCCGCAGAAGGTAGAAATCTCTCTGTGCGTACACGAAAAGCCGATGAGGCAGTAAAGATAGTCGTGAAGGCTTCGGTCGGAGACGATACGAGCGAGAATGGCGTTGCCCGTATTGAAATTGAAGAAGCTCTGCCGCTCTCGCTCGATTCCCTTGATGCACTCGTGCTCTCCGCGGGGTACACGTATCAGGCAAAATGGTCGCGCACGCGCGAAGAGTATGAGAGCGGCGCATTTTCCGTGTGTCTTGATAAGAACGCGGGGTATGGATACCTCGCCGAGATAGAGCGCGTGGTGGACCGTGAAGACGCGGTGGGAGAAGCGCGTGCCGCCATAGATTCATTTATGGAAACACTTGGCATTCGCGAGCTTCCCCAGGAGCGTCTTGAGCGGATGTTTGCGCATTACAATACGCACTGGCAAGAGTACTACGGGACGGATAAGATATTCGTACTAGAATAAAGATATGTTTCTCTGCGATATAGACATCAAAAAGGGAATAAAGACGGGTGCCATCGTCATTCGACCCTTTAATAAAAAGCAGCTCCAAATGGCAAGCTATGACGTGGTACTCGGGAACGAGTTCCAAGTCACCAATCGTCATTCGACCGCGCTCATTGATCCGTTCCGTAAAATCTTTCCAAAAACGAGAACGATACGAGTAAAAGACGGGGATGCGTTTATTCTCCATCCCGGCGAGAGCGTTCTTGGCAAGCAGAAAGAGTTTATCGGCGTAGATCACAATCACCTCATCTTGCTCTCTGGGAAGTCGTCGCTTGCACGTGCGGGACTTGTCGTTCACAACACGGCAATGCTCTTTAATCCCGGCCACCACTTTTTCCCGACCTTTGAGCTCGTGAATACCAATAATGTCCCCCTGGTGCTTCGCCCCGGTATGGAGGTTGCGCAGCTCATGTTTGCGAGACTCACGGGCACAACTTCGAAGGGATATGAAGGGCATGGCCGTTTCGACAAGAAGAACTCAAATCATTTTCCGGGCGCACATCTCCTCGGATTTGGCGAAAAGGGTACCCGCAAGAGGAACGTAAAGAAGAGCGCTCCGAAGAAAGCAACCAAGCGTCCTAAGTAGCCATGGCACGACACCCCGAATACCAATACCTCGATCTGTTGCAAGAGGTACTCGAACAGGGAGATGAGCAGATCGATAAAGGCACGGGGGTAAAAACCTATAGTGTTTTCGGGAGACAAATACGATTTGATCTTGCGCAAGGGTTTCCTTTGCTTACAACCAAGAAAGTCTTCTGGAAAGGCATCGTCGAGGAGTTGTATTGGTTCGTCTCGGGAAATACGAATGTCGCGTACCTTGCACGCCAAGGGGTACATATCTGGGATGATTACCCGTACAAGATTTATGCAGAGAAGGCAGCACAGGAGGGGCTACCCGAACTCTCGAAAGAAGAGTTTATTGCGAAACTCACGAGTGACGATGCGTTTGGAGAGGCGCACGGGCACCTGCCGCATATCTATGGTGAACACTGGAGAAAGTGGCAGACAAAGGATGGTCGGGAAATTGATCAGCTTGGGTGGGTGGTCGAGGAGTTGCGGCGCGACGGCGATGCGCACAACACGCTCGTGACGAGTTGGAACCCCGAGTACCTCTACTCCATGGCGCTCCCCGGTAAGGGCGCTCGTTTTCCTATTTGCCATAACCTCTATCAACTTAATATCAAACACGGAAAGGTGTGTCTTCAGTTGTATCAAAGAACCGCCGATATCTTTCTTGGCGTGCCGTTTAATATCGCAAGCTATGCGCTCCTTGCGGTGCTTATAGCCAAGATTCTTGGTAGAGAACCAGGTGAATTTATTCACACCTTCGGTGATCTTCATATTTATGAAAATCATAAAGAACAAGCGAAGGAACAGCTCCAAAGAGAACCGAAACTGTTTCCCCAGGTTTCTCTCTCTGAAGAAGTAGTATCGCTTGACGCGTTTCGTCCAGAACACGTCGAGCTTAAAAACTACGAATCACACGGGAGTATTAAAGCACCCCTTACGGTTGCGGGTGGTTACAATGAGAAACTGCACGCTTCCTGACCTATGCCTGGCTCACTCATTGTCATAGACGGTATTGATGGATCGGGGAAGGCGACTCAGACCAAACTTTTGGTGGAACGCCTCCGTGCTGAGGGTCGCGCCGTAGAGCATATAGGATTTCCGCGCTACGAAGAGAAGGTGTTTGGCGAGTTTCTTGCGGAGTGTCTTGCGGGAAGGCACGGTGACTTCCTGCACCTTGATCCAAAAATTGCCTCGACACTTTTTGCCCTCGACCGATTTGAGGCGTCGCCGCAGATACGCGCGTGGCGCGAAGAGGGCGTCATTGTTATTGCCGACCGTTTTTCCTCCTCCAATCAGATTCACCAAGGAGGAAAAATTGTGGATCAGGAGAAACGAAACCGCTTCCTTTCATGGCTCGACCGTGTGGAACACGAGACACTTGGTATTCCGCGTCCTGACGCGGTTATCTATTTGCGCGTTCCGGTCGCGACTGCGCTCACGCTGCTCTCTAAAGAACGAGAAGCGAAAAACCAAGCACTCGCGGGAGAAATACAAGATCAGGTGGAAAAAGACCGCATGTACCTTGAGCGCTCATTTGAGTCTGCTGAGCGGCTCTCCATGAATCCGTCCTGGATACGAATTGAATGTGTCGAAAGCGGTCTCATGCGCCCCCCCGAGGTGATACATGAGGAGGTCTATGCAGCCGCACAGACTTTGATAGGATAAGAGTAATGAGATAAGACCTCCAGCCTTGGGCGTAATTATCTACGTAATTTAGTGGTACACCTATGTACAAGCACATACAGGCGGAGGATCAAGAAGTATTTAAGACGATAGAAGGGGAAGAGGAGCGCGAGCGTGAGGGGCTCGAGCTCATACCAAGTGAAAACTATGTCTCGCTCGCGGTACGTGAGGCGATGGGTAGTGTGTTCACGAATAAGTACTCGGAAGGATATCCAGGCAAGCGCTACTATGGCGGCCAGCCCTTCACCGATACGGTGGAAACGCTCGCGATAGAGCGCGCAAAGAGGCTCTTTGGTGCTGATCACGCCAATGTCCAGCCTCTTGGCGGCGCCGCGGCAAACATTGCGGCCTACTTCGCATGGATGGAGCCGGGCGACACCATTCTCGGTATGGATCTCTCCCATGGCGGGCACCTCACCCACGGACATCCCGTGACCTACATGGCAAAGCTCTTCAACTTTGTTCGTTACAAGATGAAGGATGCGGACACGGGAGAGATAGACTATGACGCGCTCGCCGAGACTGCTAAGAAAGAAAAGCCAAAGATGATCCTCGGAGGCTTCTCGGCCTACCCGCGTGAGCTTGATTGGAAACGCATCGCAGACATCGCGCATGAGGTCGGCGCAATCGCGATGGCGGACGTCGCACACATCGCGGGACTCATTGCGGGAGGCGCTGCAAAGAATCCTTTTGACTACGGTTTTGACATGATGACTACAACGACACACAAGACACTTCGAGGCCCGCGCGGTGGGCTCATCCTCACGAAAGGTGTCGTGGGGAACCCGCTGAAAGCAGTTCCGAAGACCGTGGAGAATTTACCGACCTTGGTTGACCGTTCTGTGTTTCCTGGATTTCAAGGTGGCCCGCACATGCACCAGATAGCAGCAAAGGCAGTGTGTTTTGGCGAGGCGCTTCGCCCCTCATTCAAAGAGTATGCCGCGCAGATCGTGAAGAATGCGAAGGCGATGGCCGAGGTATTTCTTGCACACAAGGTACGACTTATCACGGGCGGCACCGACAATCACCTTATTCTTGCGGACGTGTGGAGCTCACGTGCGATTTCCGGAGGCGACGCCGAGAAGCTCCTTGATGAGGCGGGTATCACGCTTAATAAAAATTCAATCGCGGACGACACACGAAAGCCGTTTGACCCTTCCGGGATTCGCTTCGGCACGCCCGCTATCACAACGCGGGGATTCAAGGAGAAAGAGTGTATCCGTGTCGCAGAAATCATGCTCGATGTTTTCACACGTCGCGAGGCGGCGGTCCCGGGAGCAAAAGCGGAAATCGCGAAGCTCGGGCTCGCGCACCCCGTCCCCGAGTCGTTTGATTAATCGTAGAGAGCGTGGTCGCCTATGGCGAGAAGGATTGCAGACACATTCTTTTTCTCCCACATAAAGATGATGCGGTAGCGGTAGTTTACGGAGAAACTCATACGTCCGGCGAGCGCACCAGAGAGCTTGTGGATGCGTAGACGCCCATGATTTTCCGGGTCTTTAAAGAGCTCAACTTTTTCTATTGCTTCTTCTCTCAATGCTTTTGGAAGTTTTCGTAATTCTCGTAGGAAAGATGATTTGAACGCAACCTCCATAGTTCTAATCTGTTTCTTTTAATAGTTTGCGCAGATCGCCGCGAATTACTGGTTCGCGCTCGGCGCGAAGCACGGCGTTTACCGCCTCTTCCTCCGCAAGGCGTCGGAGCGCGCGGCGCATCACGGCGGCACGCGTTTCGTCTACACCGCTTGCGACCAAATCATCGAGGCGATGCTCGAGTTCAGCAGAGAGGGGAACAGAGATAGTGGCCATACAGGTATTATAAGATAATATGATGATATCATATACTCGTACGAACACTCCGTCAACAATCTGCGCGGTGCGCTAAAATAGGCCATTTTTGCTACACTTATGGCAATGGAAGATCGGATACGAGAAGCTGTCGGAAAGGCGCTCGCTAAGATGGGCGTGCTTGACGCTACCTTTGCAATTGAGTGGCCGGGAGATGAAACGCACGGCGACTATGCGACAAACGTCGCTATGGCCGCGTATACGTACGTGGAAAATCCACCAGAGGGCGGACCAAAAGCGTTTGCCGAGGAGCTTCTGCCGCACATCCGTGAAGCACTCGGAACCTACGTCGATTCAGTAGAGGTCGCAGGGCCGGGATTCATAAATTTCCGATTGTCGCCGGGAGTGGTACGGGAGGAGATCGCACGAGTGGTTGGAGCGGGTGAGCGCTATGGCGCGGGGAATGAGGCAGCAGGGAAGCGCATTATAATCGAGTACACCGATCCAAATCCATTCAAAGAGATGCACATTGGACACCTCATGAGTAATGTCATTGGAGAATCAATTGCGCGGCTTATCGAAAACAATGGCGCAACCATAACGCGCGCCTGCTACCAGGGCGACGTGGGCCCCCATGTCGCTAAAGCACTTTGGGGTCTGCGTGATGCAGAGATTGTAGAGCCGGGGAATGCTGCCGAACTCGGAAAAGCATACGCCCACGGCGCGGCGGCGTATGAAAAAAGTGAGAAAGCGAAAGCGGAAATTACTGTTTTGAATCAGGCTCTCTATGCGGGCGATGATACGGCGCTCATGGAACTGTGGCGCAAGGGCCGCGACATCTCGCTTGAGGCGTTTGAGGAGATCTACAAGACGCTTGGCACGAAATTTGATTACTACTTCTTTGAGAGTGAGTGTTCTGCGCCTGGAGTGGCACAAGTAGAAAAGAACACGCCTGGCGTGTTTACTAAAAGCCAAGGCGCTGTTATTTATGAAGGAGAGCGAAAAGGTCTTCACACGCTTGTTTTTATTACCTCGCAAGGGACACCAACTTATGAAGCGAAGGAAATAGGACTCGCGTTTTTGAAAGAAGAGCGTTGGCCCACAGACGAGTCCTACATCCTTACCGCCGCTGAACAGGTAGGACACTTCAAGGTGGTGAAGGCGGCGCTTGCAGAGATCGCGCCTACGCTTGGCACAAAGACACATCACATTCCCCATGGGTTCTTGCGGCTCACGAGTGGGAAGATGTCGAGTCGTGAGGGGACGGTCATCACTGCGGAATCTCTTATTAATGACATGGTTAGGAAAGCGGGAGAGAGAAATGCCGATCCGCTTATTGCAGAGGCGGTAGCGCTTGGCGCCATTAAGTACATGATTTTACGTCAGGCGTCAGGCGGCGACATCGTCTTTGATCCTGAGAAATCACTTTCACTTGAGGGCGACTCTGGACCCTATCTTCAATATTCATATGTCCGCGCACAATCGGTTCTTGCACAAGCGGAAGAAAAAAGCAGTACCATATATGGTACTGCTGACGCACCGACGGAACCCTATACTATCGAACGGTTTATCATACGGTTTCCTAAAGTGGTAGCACGTGCAGAGCGCGAGCGAGCACCGCATCACCTCACGCAGTACTTGACCTCCCTTGCGAGCGAGTGGAACTCTTTCTATGCACAAGAACGCATTATTGGCGGCGAGTATGAGAATTATAAACTTCTCGTGGCAGAAGCATTTGCCCACACGATGAAAAGAGGGCTCTCACTCCTTGGTATTCCCTCGCCCGAGCGGATGTGATAAGGTCTTGAACGGAGAGTGCGGCCAAGGAGCAAGGTGGTTGGCAGAACGCCGATCGTGATGCCAACAATGGTATTAACACCCCACAACCACAAAAAGGTTGCACAATCCAAGCAGGAGACGAGATCCTTCCCTCGTCGGAGACCAGTAGCAGGGCTGCATGTAGCTACGTAAGGATGAATTTCGTCCGCGGCCTGCTACTGGTCTCACCTCCCGCGCCTGTCACTTTTGTGGCCGGCGCGTTTTCTTTTACCTCTCAATGCATATAGGATAGAGCAATATGGCCGAAGAAACAAAGAAATCAGAAGCCGCAAAGCGCGAGGAACGCATCCTTGCGTGGTGGGAGGAACAAGGGATTTTTGAAAAGACACTCCAGAAGCCCGCGCCGAAAAGGAAATATGTATTTTTTGATGGCCCACCCTTTGCAACAGGTCTACCGCATTATGGCCACATAGTAGCGAGCGTCATAAAAGACGCGATCCCGCGATTTTTCACAATGCAGGGCTACCACGTGCCGCGTGTGTGGGGATGGGACTGTCATGGACTTCCTATAGAAAATATTGTCGAAAAGGAACTCGGCTTCAAGCATAAAAAAGACATACGCGATTATGGTATTGAGAAATTCAACGAGCGTTGTCGCGAGAGCGTTCTTACCTATGTACAAGAGTGGGAGAAGATAATTCCGCGCATCGGGAGGTGGGCGGACATGAAGAATGCGTACAAGACTATGGACCGTTCCTTTATGGAAAGCGTATGGTGGGTCTTTAAGCAGATCTACGACAAGGGGCTCGTGTACGAAGATTACCGCTCGATGCACGTATGTCCACGCTGCGAGACGACGCTTTCTCAACAGGAAGTCTCGGAAGGGTACAAGGACGTAAAGGATATTGCGGTGACGGTGAAGTTTAAAATAACGAAAACGAGTCTTGGTCTAGCGAGCGGGGCTACAACAGAAACAAAGTTTGATTCGTTGGTCGCGTTGAATGCACACATGCTGGCATGGACCACGACGCCGTGGACCCTGCCGGGCAACGTTGCGCTCGCGGTAGGGAAGGATATTGAATATGGTCTTTATGAAAAAGAAGGTGAATATCTAATCGTTGCCATCAGTCGGGCAGATGCTCTAGGGTTAGAGAATTTAAAAGGAACGTGGAAGGGTAGCGAATTAGTAGGCATTGAATATGAACCCCCGTTTGACTACTACCGGAACGACCAGACGCTCAAGAACCGCGAGAACGGATGGAAGGTGTATCACGCAGATTTCGTAACAGAAGACGCAGGTACCGGCATTGCGCACGAAGCGCCTGCGTTTGGTGCCGACGACTGGGAGCTTCTGAAGAAAGAGAACCTACCGTTTGTGCAGCATGTGGCGCAGGACGGCACTATGAAAAGCGAAGTAGTAGCGTTTGAAGGCATGGAGGTGAAGCCGCGTGCAGAGGAGGATAGTGCCCGTCTCGTTACTGACATTGCCGTGCTGAAGTACCTTCAGGAACACGGAACCTTTTTTGCTAAAGAAAACATCACGCACGCGTACCCGCACTGCTGGCGTTGTGATACACCGCTCCTTAACTACGCGACGTCTTCGTGGTTTGTGAGTGTTGAAAAAATTAAAGACAACTTGCTCGCGAGCGCCAAAGGTATTTCGTGGTCACCCGCGCACATAAAAGAAGGGAGGTGGGGGAAGTGGCTCCAAGGAGCGCGCGACTGGTCTATTTCGCGTCAGCGGTTCTGGGCAAGCGTCATTCCACTCTGGAAGTGCGAGACATGCAAAGCCCTACGCGTCTTCGGGAGTGCGTCAGAACTGGAGGAAGCGAGCGATACAAAAGTCGCAGATTTGCATAAACACGTTGTGGACGAGGTTGTTGTCCCGTGTGCGTGCGGTGCTTCGATGCGTCGCATCCCCGACGTGCTCGATACCTGGTTTGATTCAGGCTCTATGCCCTACGGACAAAAGCACTACCCATTTGAAAACAAAGAGGAGTTTGAGAAAACCTTTCCTGCTGAGTTTATTGGGGAAGGGCAAGATCAGACCCGTGCGTGGTTTTACTACGTACATGTTCTTGCCGGCGCGCTCTTTGAGCGTCCTGCGTTTAGAAATGTCATCGTAAACGGCATCGTGCTTGCTGAAGACGGGAAGAAAATGTCCAAGAAACTTCAAAACTATCCGGACCCTATGCAGGTGGTGAACGCATATGGCGCGGATGCGCTTCGGTTGTATCTTCTCTCCTCACCCGTAGTGAGTGCCGAGAATCTCGCGTTTTCGGAAGACGGCGTCGATGAAATAGCGAAAAAAATAATCGGCAGGCTCCAAAACGTTCTTGCATTTTATGAACTCTATGCGGACAAAACTGAGTCAGGAACCGCAAGCACGAACATACTTGATCGTTGGATACGAGAGCGCCTGTACGAGACATGTAGCGCAGTTACGCTCGGCTATGGGCGGTACGAACTTTCCGCAGCGGTGCGACCCTTGGGAGATTTTGTGGACGATCTGTCTGTATGGTATGTACGCCGCTCGCGGGAGCGCTTTAAAGAGGAAGGAGCCGACAGGGAAGCGGGATGTGCAACACTTCGACATGTGCTCCGGGAACTTTCCCTCATCATGGCGCCCGCGGCTCCCTTTCTCGCGGAAGAAATCTGGCACAGTGTACGTGCAGTAAGTGATGTTGAGAGCGTCCACCTTGCTGCCTGGCCCCAAGAGCGGCGTGGGTTTCTTGCGCGCTTCTTTACAAAACGCTCATCACTTTCAGACGACATGGCACGGGTTCGCACACTCGCCTCTGAAGCACTCATGTTGCGCCAAAAGGCAGGCATCATTGTTCGTCAACCGCTTACCTCACTTTCCATACTAGGAACGCTCTCTCGAGAGCTTGCGGCTCTACTCGCTGAGGAAGTGAACGTCAAAGAAGTGATACAAAACGCCGACGCACTTCTCCTTGACACAGCACTCACGTCAGAACTTATCAAAGAAGGCGATGAGCGAACGTTCAATCGAGACGTCGCAGAAGCACGGAAAGTGCGCGGATTCTCTCCGCACGACTCTGTGGAGCCTATAATAAGTGTGAGTGGCATCCACAGCTCAACCCTCTCTACGGGCACCGTGAATTTTGATTTGAAAAAGAAAGATGCGCCCTAGATACGGAACTCCAGCTCTCGTGCTTGGCCGCCATATGCTTGGGGAGGCGAGTGCACGTATTGCGCTCCTTACCCCCGAGTTTGGCCTCGTTCGTGCTCGTGCACAGGGAATCCGCAAACCAGGAGCAAAGCTCGCAAGTGCACTCGCCACTCTTTCCGAGAGTGAGGTGATACTGGTGAAAGGAAAAGAGGGGTGGAGACTCTCAGGTGCCGTACTCGCCTTCGCGCATCACCCACTCCTTTCTTCCTCGCAACGCGCACGAGCAGGACGCATCGCTTCACTTGCGACAAAGCTCATGCATGCAGAGTCTCACGATGAGGCGCCCTATGAAATAGTACGCGGCTTCATGCGTACACTTTCTATACTCTCGGAAGAAGAGGGGGAGACGGCGGAGTGCCTTGCGGCGCTCCGACTCCTCGCCTCACTTGGATTTGATGCGGGAGAGATTCCTGGAAAGGATGATGAGTATGGAAGTGCGGCGTTGGCTACAGTAGCGCAAGACCGCAGTGCCTATATACAGCGCATTAATCGTGGCATAGCAGCATCAGGAGTATAGAACTCACCTCAAGACCTACTTCGTTTGAAAGTCTTGAAATGAATTCTAGAGGAAGCGGTATACCCCTTATCACTTTCTATGCAAAAGTAGTAAGGGGTATACTACAAGTCAAATGGACGAAAAGAAAGAATCAGAGAGTCCGCTCGAACGCCTCCGCAAACGTCTCTATGCGCCTGCGTCGGTTGATGGAGTTGTGCCGCACACTCTTCCTCCCTCGCACCCCGCTGCACCCGAACACTGGGCTTCTGAACCGTTAGTGGTCCACGAAAAGTCTAAAATCTCTGGTACTGCGCTCTTCCTCGGGTTCGCTTTTGTCTTTTTTGTGGTCGCCGCAGGTGCAACCATCACCATGCTTTTCCTTGGTGGCCGTTCGGTTTCTGCCGACAAGGTAACCATTTTCGTTGAGGGTCCGACGAGCGCGTCCCCGGGAGAGGCGATACCGCTCCTCATTACCATACACAACGAGAATCCCGTTGCTATATCTCTCGCCACACTAAGGCTCTCCTTTCCGGAGGGTACGGGTGAAGCAGATAACCCCTCAGTCCCTCTCTTGTTTTATGAGGAGACGCTCGGAGAGATTGCTGCGGGCGCATCCGTGCGTCGCAGCGTGCGCGCATCTTTTTTCGGAGCTGAAGACCAACAGTTTTCCATACCCATTGAGGTCGAGTACACCACAGGAAATTCAAACGCAGTATTTGTGAAGGATCAGACGTATGAGCTCACCCTCTCAAATGCTCCTGTTCTCCTTGCGGTAACCACCCTTTCGGAAGTTGCTCCGGGACAGCCGCTTTCGCTCTTGGTTTCTGTGCGCTCAAACACGACCACAGCGCTTGAACGTATCGCGGTGCATGCAGAATACCCGCCCGGTTTCATAGAAAAATCAACTGACCCGGTACGAGGCGCAGGATCCTATTTCACCCTCGGTACACTCGCGCCCGGGGAGGAAAAAGAGATTCGGATTTCGGGCATCCTCTCCGGACAAGAGGGAGAGGAGCGCGTCTTTCATTTTAAGGTAGGGACTTTGAAGAGTGAGGGTGCAAAAGAATTTGCGGTCTCCTACTCCAAAAAGGAAGCATCTCTCATGATCACCCGACCGTTTCTTGCAGTTGACCTCTCGATAAACCGCGATACGGGCGATACGCTTATCGCGCGTGCGGGCGAACCCCTCACCGCACTTCTTTCTTGGGAGAACGCCGTTTCCTCAGTAATTCTCGATGGAACTATAGAGGTGATGCTCTCGGGCGAGGCGCTCGATACCACGGACGTGGATGTAACCAATGGTTTCTATCGCTCAGTAAACCGTACTGTGCTGTTTGACCGCGATACTGCTCCAGGACTTGGGAACCTAGCTCCGGGAGATGTGGGGAATGGCTCATTTATATTCCGCACCAAGACGGGAAGCGCGATGAATGTGCTCCGGAACCCCTCGCTTACCCTCGTGGCGTCCGTATCCGGGCGGCGGGTTGGGGAGAATCGTGTCGCTGAGACGGTGACCTCCGCAATTCGACGGGTCATAAAAATCCAAACAGATCTTTCGCTCTCTATGCGCTCCCTACGTACCATAGGCGCATTTGAGAATATGGGTCCATGGCCACCAAAGGCAGATGAAGAAACCACCTATACCATTGAGCTTACGACGGGGAATACCGTCAATAACGTCGGAGGAGCTTTGGTGCGTCTCACCCTCCCTTCATATATTCGCTATACGGGTGAAGCAAGTCCCGCAAGCGAAATTGTCTATAATGAGACGACACGGGAACTGATCTGGACGCAGGGCGACCTAGCTGCTGGAGGCGCTGGAAAGGCATCATTTCAAGTTGCGCTCTTGCCAAGTGCCTCTCAAAAAGGTACAAGTCCGAAGCTTGTAAGCGATGCGGCCTTAACAGGTTTTGACCGTTTTGTAGAAAAGGAGGTGCAGGTAACAGCGAGTGCCGTCGATACCCAGACCTCTTCCGATCCAAGCTATCAGACTAACTACGGCATCGTTACGTACTAACCATGACTCCCACTCTTGAAGAAATAGTTTCACTCTGCAAACGACGCGGCTTTGTGTATCCCGGCTCTGAAATCTATGGAGGGCTCGCCGGTACGTATGACTACGGTCCTATGGGAGTTGCACTCAAAGAGAATGTGAAGCGACTCTGGTGGAAGATGTTTGTATCCGATAGGGAAGACATGTACGGCATTGATGCAGCGATACTCATGAATCCAAAAGCGTGGGAAGCGTCGGGCCACGTTTCCGGGTTTAACGATCCGATGGTGGAGTGTAGTAATTGTAAGAGTCGATTTCGCGCAGATCATCTTGAAGATACAAAAACATGTCCTGCTTGTAACAAGAAGGGAACCCTGGGAGAGGCACGCACTTTTAACATGATGTTTAAAACGAAAGCGGGTGCAACGGAAGATGAGAGCGCGACACTCTACTTGCGGCCAGAAACGGCGGGCGGCATGTTTGTAAATTTTAAGAATGTGATTGATTCCTTTCATCCGAAGCTTCCCTTTGGACTCGCGCAGATAGGGAAGGCGTTTCGCAATGAGATTGCGCCGCGTGATTTCGTGTTTCGTGCACGCGAGTTTGAGCAAATGGAAGTTGAATATTTTGTGTTGCCCGGTCAGTGGGAAGGGAGTTTTAAAGAATGGCAGGGAATAATGCACGACTTTGCAGATACTGTTGGGATTTCAAAAGAGTCTCTCCATGAGCTTGAAGTTCCCGATGGAGATCGAGCACACTACAGCAAGCGCACCATAGATTTTGAATTTGAGTATCCATTTGGTCGGAAAGAACTGTGGGGGCTTGCGTATAGAACTGACTTTGACCTTGCGGCACATGGAGATACCTCAAAGGTTGATCTCTCATACTTCGACGAAGAGACTAAAGAACGTGTCGTCCCGCACGTCATCGAACCGTCGCTTGGGGTTGATCGCACCATTCTCGCTGTCTTAACCTCTGCCTACACTACTGATGAACTTGGTGGGGAGCCGCGTAGCTATCTAAAACTCCCTCCGTCTATTGCGCCCTATCGGGCCGCGGTGTTTCCGCTCTTGAAGAACAAGCCGGAACTCGTAGCAAAGGCTCGTGAGATATACGCGAACCTCAAGAAGGTGGGCATCATAGTTGCGTTTGATGATAACGGGAACATCGGCAAGCGCTATCGCAGACAAGATGAAATAGGCACTCCTGCATGTGTCACGGTTGACTTCGAGACTCTTGAAAACGATACCGTCACGGTCCGTGATCGTGATACCGGGACGCAAGAGCGCATCGTAATCCCGGCCCTTGCTGCCCGCTTCGCCTAGCGTGTTTCAAATTCTTTCTCTTTTCTCCCTCTACGTCAGGGCTTATGTGGTAGTATCCTCCCATGGAAGGGCACACGAGTATCTCCATAAGTTCGGGAACCATGATTCGGGCGCTCGCTATTGGCGCTGCGGCGTTTGCACTCTGGCAGCTCTCGACCCTCGTACTCCTCCTCCTTGCCGCTATCGTTATCGCCTCTGCAGTTGAACCCGGTGTCGCTTTTTTCCTTGAGCGCAAGTTCCCACGACCCCTGGCCGTCGTATCCGTCTACATACTCGTGCTTGCGTGTTTTGCGACACTCATATGGTTTTTCGTACCCCCGCTTCTCGATGAAGCATTTATTGCACTATCTTTTCTCCCCCAGTATCTCTCCCAGGTCGGCAATGTCTCCATTCTTCCGTTTCTTGATAATGCTTCCGTGGGTCCCTCACTTGCAGAATCTATCGTCGCACTTCAAGAAGCATTCGCCAATACGGGCGCAGGTGTCATACAATTCCTCTCCTCTATTTTTGGCGGCGTCTTTTACTTCCTTCTGACTGTCATTGTTTCTATTTACTTTTCACTTTCTGAAACCGGCATTGATGACTTTCTGCGCCTGGTGACACCGTCCCAGCATCGTGACTACGTACTTGATCTCTGGAAGCGCTCTCAAAAGAAGATCGGACTCTGGATGCAGGGTCAACTTCTCCTCTCAGTGATTATCACCGTCCTCTTGTACCTTGGTCTTTCGATTCTCGGGGTCCCCTACGCGCTCCTCCTTGCTATCTTTGCGGGTGTGATGGAGCTTATTCCTGTGTTTGGATCCTTTGTCGCTGCGGTACCGGGTATTTTGGTCGCGCTCACCCTGGGAGATCTAACGCTCGTTACGGTCGTCGCTGGTCTCTACCTCATCGTGAATCAGTTCCAGGCACATCTCATCTACCCACTCGTCGTAAAGAAGATCGTGGGCGTGCCGCCCATCCTCGTCATTATCGCGCTTATCGCGGGCGGCCAACTCGCGGGTGTGCCTGGTGTCTTGCTTGCCGTCCCTGTCGCCGCCGCCATACAGGAGTTCGTGAACGATTTGCAGCGCAAGAAAGCTGCATAGTGTTGTGATTCGCTATCTCACCACCACGCTCCCGTATGTGAATGCAGACCCACATGTGGGGAACGCGCTTGAAGCGGTACAGGCGGATGCACTCGCACGCAGTTGGCGGCTTCGCGGTGACAAGGTGTTTTTTAACATGGGCACTGATGAGCACGGCCAGAAAATATTCCAAGCAGCACAAAAAGCAGGGCAAGAGGTGAAAGAATATGTGGACCACTACTCAGACGAGTTTCGAAAACTCATTGAGTCTCTCGCGCTCTCACCAGACGCGTTTGTGCGCACAACCGCACCCGCGCACTACGCAGCTGCAACCGAGATGTGGCGCCGCTGTGACGCGGCAGGAGATATATATAAGAAATCGTACACAGGTCTCTACTGTGTCGGGTGCGAAGCGTATAAGACTTCGAAGGAGCTTACCGAGGAAGGGAAGTGTGCACTGCATCCCTCACTCACTCCCGAAGAGATTACCGAAGAGAATTACTTCTTTCGTTTCTCAAAATATACACAGTCGCTGCTCTCGTACCTTGCCGCCGAAGAGTCTATCGTTCCCGACTGGCGCCGTGAAGAAGCTATCGCATTTGTAAAGCAGGGACTCGAAGACTTCAGCATCTCGCGTGAGAAAAAGCGACTTTCCTGGGGTGTGCCTGTACCTGGTGACTCTGATCAAGTCATGTACGTGTGGTTTGATGCCCTCACGAGCTATCTCTCAACGCTTGGATGGCCCGAGGATCGTGACCAACTCTTTACCACTTTTTGGAACGAAGGGAAGGTGATGCAGATGGCGGGGAAAGACCAGGTACGTTTTCAATCCCTCATGTGGCAGGCCATGCTCATGTCGGCGGGAGTAAAGAATACCGACCAGGTGTTCTATCACGGGTTTATAAACTCGGGCGGCCAGCGCATGAGCAAATCTCTCGGGAACGTCATAAACCCGTATGAACTGGTGAGAAAGTACGGCACTGATGCGACGCGCTACCTCCTCCTTCGTCACGTACATCCTGTTGAGGATACTGACATCACGTGGGAGCGACTTGATGAGTGGTACACCGCAAACCTCGTGAACGGTCTCGGGAACCTGGTCGCGCGCGTGATGAAACTCGCGGAGATGCACCTCCCAGGACCTAGTACCCATCCAGAACCATCTCCATTTCCTGAAGAGTATTGGCGTGCGATCGATACATTCGGATTTAACCTCGTAACTGACTACATTTGGAAACGCATCCAATTACTCGATGAACGCATCACGAGCGAAGAACCGTTCAAACTAGTGAAAGAAGATTTGGAGAAGGGAAGAGCGCTTA
>JBASFO010000041.1:0-2086 GCA_049653065.1 Minisyncoccia bacterium | reverse complement strand
ATATAGTAACATCGTATGTTACTATATACCCCATTCCTATGAGTGTATCTTCTCACGAGATACTTTTCTCCTAATGGTGTCGAGATCTTTCTTGTTCTTCCCTGCGGTGCCCTTTTCGTGCGCGATCCGCTTGTCTTAAAATCCACCCCTCTTTCGCTTGTATAAGTGCGGTTCGTTCCGCTTTCTCCAAAGTCCTAAGCTCGACTGCCTTATTGATGATTACATCAAGTTTCGGCTCGGCTTTCGGTTTTGGTTTTCCTCTAAACATCTCAGGGAAATTCATAGCTCTACCCTACCACACCCTCTTTTCCTACGGTGAACACTTGACCTTCCGTGGGGACTATCGCCTTCACCCCAAGATAGTCGTGAATCCTTTGTGCGAGGAAACGCGCAGAAGAAGGCTCGCCTATGCCGACGATGAAGGTTCTCGTGCGAGGGAGACAGCGTTCGGCAAACCCGAGGAGTCCATCGCGATCCGCGTGCCCCGACCATCCATGGAGCGTCTCTATCCTGGCGCGAATATCTATCCAGTGTCCGTCGATACGTACCCGCCGCGCGCCGTCCTGCATCATCCTCCCGGGAGAACCCGGTGCTTGGTACCCCACCATAAGCAGGGTGGTCTTCTTCTCCGGCAAGTAGCGTCGCTCCCACTTTCCGATGCGGCCCCCATGGCTCATGCCCGCACCTGCGATGATAATCTTTTGCTCCGAAGCATTCCCTATGGCGTCCGACTCTTCGCGCGATGGGGTCATGGTGAGAAACGGGAAATGGAACAGGTCATGCTCGCGGGAAAGTTCTTCACGCGCCTCTTGGTTGAAGTACTTCCCGCCCCACTTCTGGTATATCTCGGTCACCGCGATAGCAAGCGGAGAGTCTAGATACACGGGCATTGCAGGGATTGTTCCCTTCTCCATAAGGCTCCCTATTTCATAGAGCATGAGCTGCGTACGCTCCATTGAAAATGCGGGAAGGAGTATGGTACCTCCGCGCTTTGCGGCACGAGAAAGCGTCTCCGAGAGGAGCGCTACGCGGTGTTCTTTCTCGGGATTCGCGCGGTCGCCGTACACACTCTCGATCAGCACGACATCGGCATCCGTAATTGCTTCTGCGTCGGGCAAGAGGAGCGCGGGTGAATTCCCGATATCCGAGGTGACAGCAAGCGAGACACCGTCCTCGCTCCGTACTCGAACCGATGCTGAGCCGAGGATATGCCCGGTATCGCGAAGCATGATTGAGAGGCCGGGTGCTACCTCTTGTTCCTTTCGATACTCGAGCGTCTCGATGCGCGCAAGAAACGCCTCAACATCGATATGCTCATAGAGCGGCGGCAGTCCGTGCTTGTGCGCATTTCTCCCTAATATCTCTACACTATCGCGCAGTATCGCTTCAGCGAGATCGCGTGTGGGAGCTGTCATAAACACACGACCCGTAAACCCTGCCTTCACAAGCCGCGGGGCGCGGCCCACATGATCAAGATGCGCATGGGTGATGACAAGCGCATCCACCTGCGCCGGAATGTAGGGAAAGGGCTCGTAGGCGGCACGCTCTGAGTAGTCTTTTCCCTGCTCAATGCCGCAATCAATAAGGAGCTTCGCACCATCAGTTTCAACGAGAAAGTTCGAGCCGGTAACCGTCTCGGCGCCGCCGTAGGTGGTGAGGGTTAACGCCATGAGGTAGTGCGTGCGAGTGTGTAGACCGTAAGTGCACCAAGTGCGTCCATGAGAAGATCGAGCGAGGTATCGAACACAAAATTCGCCGCGCGCGGAATACCAGAAAAATATTCAAAGAGTTCCCACGAAATCGCCAGTGCAGCAAATACCCCAAGATAGATACGGGGTCGCCGGTGCATGAGTAGTCCCACGAGAAGCGCACCAAGAGAGAGACCGCCGAGGTAGTGCGCCGCAACATCAAGCCACGGGTAGTGCCAGTAGTAGAAACCAGACGTCGCCCATATATGGAGCGCAGCGAGTAGAGCGCAAAGAAAGAGCGCCGCGATAAGCCAGGGAAGGCGCATATAGACGGGATTTTACCATGAGTTATACTCCTCTCATGACTGAATCAGGAGAAATAGAGGTAAGAAAAGTAT
>JBASFO010000040.1:0-3535 GCA_049653065.1 Minisyncoccia bacterium | reverse complement strand
CTCCAGGGCGTGGCGAAACCACAGCGACGAAATGCCTTTTGTTTCAGGATATACCGCAAAGAGTGCCGGCTCGCCAGAAGTAAATAAAGAATCTTTCGGCGCATCAGGCATCATCTCTGCCTTCTCGACAGCAGGATTGGTGATGTAGAGTTTTCCTTCGCTTCCTGCCACCTTACCCGTTATTTTCACCAGTCCCGCACGCTCAGCGAGCTTTGCCATATAGGGCTGGCGAAACCACATCACTTTCACCCGGCCACTCCCGTCTTCCAGGTACGCCTCTGCGCTTGGCATACGGGTCTTCCAGGTCTTTTTCGCTTTTGCACCCATGAGACGCCCGTAAAGCGTCACCGTTTCGCCAAGTACCAACGCATCAATTGTTTTTACACCTTCACTGGATTCGTAGCGGGTGGGGAAGTGATAGAGCAAATCGCGCACGGTGCGCACTCCGAGCTTCGCGAGCGCCTTCTTCTGTTCTGGCTTGAGCCTCGTAAAATGCTCCCCGATAAAGTCTCCTGCTTTCATGGCGAAAGTATACCCCTTAGCACTTTTTGAATAAAAAGTGCTAAGGGGTATACGCTCTCCCATTCCCTAGGCCATATACAACTTCCTGTCATACCCTTGAGTACGGTATAACTATACATATGAGAATTACGGTTGCATTGACGCTTGTACTCGCTGTGCTTATGCCGTTGTCTGTTGGTGCGGCAGAGCGGGTGTTTCCGATAGTGATAACCAAGGAGCAGATACAGGAAAAATATCAGGCAGCAGCGTTTGGAGGAGAGAAGGTAAAGGTGCTCATTATGCCTGGACACGAACCAGATTATGGCGGCACTGAGCACGGAGCACTGAAGGAGCGCAACATTGCAGTAGATATCGCACATACGCTTGCAGGTGACCTGCGCGCCAACCCTCGCTTTGAGGTAACGGTTGCGCGTACGAAAGCATCGTGGAGTAGCGAGCTTGCGCGGTATTTCAAAAAAGAAGCGAGAAACACCCAGACATTTGTGAAGGCACAAAAGAAGCTCATGCAAAAGCTCACCAGGCAAAATAAAATAGAGGACAGAGATTTTGAAGTGGGACACAACACCGCACCGAGCGATGTGGCTCTACGTCTCTACGGCATCAGCAGGTGGGCAAATGAAAACAACTATGACATTGTCATTCATATTCATCTCAACGACAACCCAGGAGCGACTAACCACTCGGGCTTTGCGGTGTATGTGCCGGATGCGCAGTATGGAAATGCGCAGGCATCGAAACCTCTCGGAGTCGCCATTGCCTCTGAACTCAATCACTTCAATGCAACTTCAACACTTGCTATTGAAAACTATGGCGTGGTCGAAGATCAGGATTTGATTGCGCTTGGCGCATATAACACTGCTGAGTTTGTCTCAGTGTTGGTTGAATATGCCTATATATATGAGTCAAAAATAACGAACCCCGCGGCGCGTTCGTCAGTGCTCAACGATTTTGCGTACCAGACATACCGAGGCATACAGGCGTATGTGGGTGCCCCTGTGGCGGGCGACGACACGCTCGCACTTCCGCACACATGGACACTTTCCTCGCTCCCGCTCAAAGTTTCCGACCCGCAGGTGTATGCGCTCCAAGCGGCGCTTCACAAGCTTGGGTTTTATCCACCCAAAGGAGAACTCCTCATAGGATGTCCGATTTCAGGCTACATGGGGGAGTGCACGCTTCGTGCGCTAAATGCATTTCAAAAATCAAAGGGTTATGTCCCCGCGGGCGCCATTGGTCCGCTCACCATCACAGCGCTCAAACGAGCAGGGTTTTAGTTTCTCTCTCCAGATTCTGCTATGATTGCATTTCTATGGATAAAGAAGAGATTCTCGATGCGTACAAGAAGATAGGCGGGCGGGTAGAGACCAGGGGAAAGGTGAAACTCAAAACCCGGGAGGACTTCGCTCTGTTCTATACGCCGGGCGTCGGTGCAGTCTCAACGCACCTTGCAGAGCATTCGGAGGATGCGCGTGCCTTGTCGGTAAAAGGAAACAGCGTCGCCGTTATTTCAGATGGCTCGGCGGTGCTTGGTCTTGGCAACATCGGCCCCTATGGCGCGCTTCCCGTGATGGAAGGGAAGGCGCTTATTTTCAAACAGCTCGCCGGCATTGATGCGTGGCCTATTGTTCTCTCAACGCAGGACCCCGACAAAATCGTGGAAGCGGTTATTGCCATTGCTCCCGGATTCGGAGGTATAAACCTCGAAGACATCGCGGCACCTGCATGCTTTGACATAGAGCGGCGACTTATTGAAGCATTGGATATTCCGGTGATGCACGATGACCAGCACGGGACCGCTATTGTCGTGCTTGCGGGACTTATTAACGCCGCTATTGCTTCCGGGAAGGATATTAAAAAACTCCGCGTCGTGATTATTGGCGCCGGCGCCGCAGGTGCCGCTACCGCGCTTCTGTTGAACGAATACGGCGTTGCAGATATTGTGGTGGTCGACCGTACCGGCATCATTCATAAGACGCGCCCTGATCTTATAGGTCAGAAGATTGAGATAGCGCATTGCACGAACCCGCGCGGGATTTCAGGAGTGCTTGAAGATGCTTTGACATCCGCTGATGCAGTCATCGGGCTTTCCGGAGGAGGGAAGATGGTCTCTGCAGATATTCAAATGATGGCGAAAGACCCCATTGTCTTTGCGCTTGCTAATCCCACACCGGAAATCATGCCGGAAGATGCAAAAAAGGGAGGTGCGGCTATTGTTGCAACTGGTCGTTCTGATTTTCCAAATCAAATAAACAATGCGCTGGTCTTCCCTGGGGTGTTTCGTGGTGCACTTGATGGGAGCGTGACGCATATTACGAATGATATGAAAATTCGTGCAGCCGAGGCGCTCGCCGCCCTTGTGGATAAACCGACAAACGACCTCATCATCCCGGACGTGCTTGATGCGCGCGTCGTTCCTGCCATCGCATCTGCCATACATAGACAGTGATATGATATATCATATCAGTTTTGTACCGATGTTTGATTGATAGTATTTCGCTATGCGTGTATTAGTACTTGGGGGAGGGGGACGCGAACACGCTCTTTCGTGGAAGATTGCACAATCACCATTGGTGGAAAAAATATACGTTGCTCCAGGAAATGCAGGGACTGCGAAGGTGGGGGAGAATGTACCGCTTGATGTCAAAGACCATGCACAGGTCGTCCAATTTTGTCGGGAAAACAACGTTAGTTTGGTGGTAGTTGGTCCTGACGATTTACTTGCAGAAGGCATCGTTGATTTTCTTGAGCAGGAAAAAATTCTGGTATTTGGCCCTACTAAAGCGGCAGCAGAAATAGAGTGGTCAAAGGCATACGCGAAACAACTGATGCAGGAAGAAGGAATACCCACGGCGCGCCATCGCGTGTTTAAGTCTTCCGATGACGCACTCGCATATCTTGAAACGCAGAGTCCTCCGTATGTATTGAAAGCGGACGGGCTCGCGCTCGGGAAGGGTGTGGTGATTGCGAGAACGAAAGAAGAGGCAAAAGAAGCAATACGCGCAATGATGGACGC
>JBASFO010000039.1:0-2187 GCA_049653065.1 Minisyncoccia bacterium | reverse complement strand
TATACGAAGTGTTCATCAGGAAATTGAACAACGAAAGAAAATTGAGACACTTGCGAAACAGCTCGAGACAGCGAACGAGCGATTGAAGGAGCTCGACCAGATGAAGAGCGAGTTCTTGTCTATTGCCTCACATCAACTCCGTGCGCCTATTACCGCCATTCGCGGGTACTCCTCAAATATGATGGAGGGAGCCTATGGCGCCCTCTCAGAGACCCTCAAGGAACCGCTCTCGGTCATTCAAGAGTCCTCTAGACTCATGGCAAGCTCTATTGAGGATTATCTGAACATCTCCCGCATTGAGCAGGGGAGGATGAAGTATGAAAAGAGTGATTTCGACATTGCTGACCTTGCCAAGAAAGTAGTGGAGGAGCTGTTGCCGCTTGCCTCAAAGAAGGGGCTCGAACTCTCGATAGAAGCTCCTCAGGATTTGATGGTGAACGCTGATATCGGAAAGATGAAGCAGGTAATCTCAAATCTGATTGATAACGCCATTAAGTACACAGAAAAGGGAAGTGTGAGGGTGCACGTTGCCAAGGACGATACCCTCGCGCGCATTATCATTTCTGACACTGGGGTCGGTATCGCACCTGATGAGATGGAGGGTCTCTTTGAGAAGTTTAAACGCGCGCGCGGCGCAAACAAAGTAAACACCACGGGCACGGGTCTTGGACTCTATGTCGCCAAGCAACTCATAGAGGGCAACGGCGGCACAATTCGCATCGAGTCCGACGGGGTGGGCCACGGCTCCCGCTTCATCATTGAACTCTCAGCACAAAAATGATATACTCAAGCCTGTGAAAAAGACATTCCAAATCGTCCTTGAAGCAGAGCCGGAGGGAGGATATACCGTGCTCGTGCCGGCGCTTCCTGGTTGTGTAACGTATGGAAAAGATCTTGAGGAAGCACGCACTATGGCTCGCGAAGCTATCTCACTCTATCTTGAAGATTTAATCACTGAAGGGGAAGCTTTGCCTCAAACCGATACTTCTCTCCTTGGCAGTGTTGAGGTGACGCTCGAGGCAGCACATGCCTAGCGCATCGGCACGAAAACTGTGCGCACTGCTCGAACGAAACAGGTTTGTTTTAAAGAGACAAAAGGGTAGCCATCGCATATACACTCGCGAGGAAGATAGCCGACGTACGATCGTTCCTATGCATTCTGGTGACTTGCCTATTGGCACGCTTCGGAAAATCCTCCTTCAGGCGGGCTTATCTCTTGAAGACTTATGACCAAGTATCTCTGAAAGAATGCCACTTCCTCATCGAGCTTCAGGAAAAGTAAATTTGCCGAGATTTTCTCAAAGAAATCAGTACGTGTGCTGTTTATGATACCATTGCGGTATGTTTTGGGCAGATCGGATTGTGGGGGAGATACAAAAGACGGCAGCGGCTAAAGCCGCGGCCGAGGGTGGCGCGCCGCTCATCATCCGCGATGAGAAAACCCTTTCAGGCCGAGTACATGTGGGGAGCATGCGCGGAGTCGCCATCCACGGCCTCATTTCCGAGGTGCTCACCGAGCAGGGTGTAGGAAATCGCTACCTCTACGAACTCAACGACTTTGACCCCTTTGATAGCATCCCGGGCTATCTCGATGCATCGCGCTATCGCGAGCATCTGGGGAAGCCTCTCTACCGTGTACCCTCACCAGAAGCAGGATTCTCAAACTATGCGGAATATTTTGGTGCAGAATACGTAGCGGTTCACAAAAAAGCAGGATGGACGCCTGAATACTATCGTGCGTATACCGATCTCTATGCAGCAGGGAAGATGGATTCCTATATCCGTACCGCGCTTACCCGTGCCGCAGACATACGCCGCATCCTCAAGCAGATCTCCGGTTCGGCGAAAGACGAGTCATGGCTCCCGGTATCGGTCGTGTGCGAGAAGTGCGAAAAGATTATGACCACGCGTGCGTATGATTTTGATGGAGAGACGGTCGCGTATTCGTGTGAGCGGACGCCAGATGAGTGCGTGCCCTGCGGCGCCTCGGGTCGCGTATCGCCCTTCTCGGGCGGCGCAAAACTCTTCTGGAAAGTAGATTGGGCCGCAAAGTGGGGCGCTATGGGGGTACAGGTAGAGGGTGGCGGCAAGGATCACTCGACAAAGGGTGGCTCGCGCGACGTCGCAAATCACATAGCCCGCGAGGTGTTTGGCTATGAGCCGCCGTTTGATATCCCCTACGAGTTC
>JBASFO010000038.1:0-2620 GCA_049653065.1 Minisyncoccia bacterium | reverse complement strand
CGAGAGAGAAGGTTCCATGAGCACAGTATACAACTCAAAAAGAGAGCGCACGCGGTGCCTGTGTATTAGTTTTCTTGCAAGAAGTCTATGTCGCGCTGGAACGCGTTTGCTTTTGCAACCACCTGGTCGCCGTACGTCGCACCCGCAACGGAGCAGGGCTGACCCGAGTAGTAGCGGCATGCGGCATTGCGCTCGGCGGTGTAGCCACCCGCCGCAGCACCGACGTCCGCAAGATAGAGACCAGTCGCCATGATGGCGTGCTCGGCATTCCAGGGGTTAGTCGCCGGAGCGTTCAGAGCCGCTTTTATCCTCGCTTCAAAAAGTTCCCAGGTCGAGGGGATAAACTGGGTTGGGCCCATGGCGCCGCCGTAGCCTCCTGGCTGGGGGCAGGATACGGGCGTCGTCGACCAGTCCTTCCCGAGAGCTTTCGTGATGCGCTCGAAAGGAACCGTGTCGCGTGGGGACTTCATAACACCCGAAAATGGGGTTCCGGTATTCTTCCCTTTTCCGTCTCCGGTCGACAGGTCAGTGATAAGGCAGTTTCCGACGTTTGCACCAAGGTCCGATTCTTGTTTCAGAATAGCGAGGATGAGGGCGGGTCGCACACCTGTTTTCGCTGATGCAGACTGCGCGTAGCCAACTGCATCTCCAAACTGAATGCTGGCGGTATCGCGAAGCGGGAAAAGGCGCGCGCGTATCGCTGCCGCCTGTGCCTGCCGCTCGGCGAGCACTTGGCTAAATGCTTGCTCTTCGTTTTTGGTAATAGCGAGCAGTTGATTTTTCTCCTCCTTATTTTTGTCAATTTCTTGCTTTTTTACTTCGACGACATATTTTGCGTCCGCCTCGGCCTCTTCGCGCACCGCAAGCGCGGTGCGCTCTGCTTCAGTTTCTGAGCGTACGGAGCGTATCTCCACAAATTCTTGGTGGAGTAGAGACTGCACGGTCACGATGTTGTCTACGTCCTCAAAAAGCGCGAATGCGTTGTCTGCGGCAAATGCGATCTCAACCAGTGAAAGGTCGTCAATCCTGTCCTGGTGGCGGAGAAAGGAGGCGAGCGAGTCATGGCCGTCCTCGATCTTGCCTGAGAGTTCTTCGATACGCTTAGTTTTCGCGCGAATCTCTTTCCCGAGTCTCCCAATCGCAATGTTCTTCTGCTTTATCTGCGCCTCTGCCTGTGAAATTTGCGCGTTCAAGGCGGTTACGTCTCCCTGAATCGTCGCTTTCTTTTGACGTGTTACGTCAAGCACCTGCTGCCACTGCCCTATCTCCTCTTGGAGCTTGTCATACTCGTCCTCAAGCTCTGCACGCTCACGCGCGGAAAGCTCCTGCGCCTCTGCAAGAAATAACGGGAAGGTAGCTGCAGCAGCCGTGCCAAGAAAAAGGAGGCTGCAGATACTAAGCACGAACCAATGACGAGCCATAGCGATAGTCACTATGATAGCAGAAGGCCGAGTGGTCTCCCTGTGACACAAGGGCGGGCCGCAGCGGCCCGCCCTTGTGTATGCTCCCCGAAAGTACTCTTACTCCTGCCCCTCTGCTGGGGCTTCTTCCTTACCCTTCTTCTCCACCTCAATAGCCGCCATGTCGGGCGCTGCGACCACTACCTCCTCTTCAACTGTTACCTCCTGGATAAGCGCAACCACCTGCTCGCCTTCCGCTTTTGCGGTAACGCCCTTCGGTAGAACAAGTTGGGACACGTGGATTTGCGCACCTATCTCAAGAAGCGATGAAATATCTACAGAGATTTCGTGGGGGAGATCTCCCGGAGCAGCTTCGATTTCAAGCTCGTGCAAGACTTTCACCAAAGAGGCGCCCGCTTTTACCGCAGGAGACTCGCCTATAAAGGAGAGCGGAACCGCGACTTCTACCTTTGCTCCCTTTTCAATTGCGTAGAGGTCGGCGTGACGGGGGACGTTGGTGACCGGGTCGCGATCAACCTCGTGTATAAGCACCTGGAGAGATTCTCCAAGTCCCGAAAGCTCCAAGACCGAAGACTCGCCAGAATCGCGCAGAATCTTTTGAAACTCGGGGAGCGAGAGGGAAACGGGGACTGATTCTTGTTTAGGTCCGTAGACGATGGCCGGCATACGGCCTGCCGAAAGAAGGCGCTTGGCGCGCTTTCCGGTTTCTTCCCGCTTTGTGACAGCAAGCGTGATGCTCATAGGTAGCGAGCAGTATGCCCCGTATCTCAAGTTTTTGCAAACTAAGGTAAAAATGAAGCTGAAAGATTGCTTATTGGCCTCGGCAAGACATACCCCGGCAGCTTTGCTGCGGGGATGAATGGCCGAAGATTAAAACAAGAGCGGCGGAGGCCGCATCCTTATAGAGCAAAACACCCTGGTGGTTGTGCGCCAATACCCCGTCTGTGGGGAGCGGGGATGGCGACACAACCTGTTTTATTGTTACAGCATCAGGCTTCCACGAAACGTGTAGTGCCACGGTCAAAAGTTTGAGATACGGGGTATGCACCGTGAGATAACTTTTCGCAACTTTTTACCCATGGTACAGCAGTTGCATTTCAAAGAGGAATTTCACCTCTCTCTACCCTCTCTTTTCTTTTCTGAATATATCTTTCCTGAATATAGTAACATACGATGTCACTATATAGTGACATCGTATG
>JBASFO010000037.1:0-10565 GCA_049653065.1 Minisyncoccia bacterium | reverse complement strand
GTCGAAATGACCACCGGTTCGCCGCCGCAAAACTCGCGTGCCAGGGCTTGTGTTGGATACGTCAACCGTTGTCCGTCGTGAACGGACGGCACGAGGAATATCGACGCAAGGAAAAGCGCCCCTGCGGCAGAAAATCCAACCCGCACCGCGACTTTAAAGAAGCACGCACTTATTTTCTGGAAACGGTTCATGAGAACCTCCACTACGCCCGCGAAAAAGTGCAGGCCGAATGCATTATACTACTCTTTATGTAGAAAGCAATTAATTTTTACCGTCGGATCCTTGGGAGAATCCGACGGTAAAGTCTCGACGTACAATATAGTAACATCGTATGTTACTATATTTTGGAGATTAAAGTTAAAGAATAGAGAAAGAAAGAAATCGGCTCGCGCTTATGGAAGGCGCGAGCCGATCGGGGGTTCGGGGGTGAACCTATTCGGAGGGCGGGAGCGGGTGCGCCCGCGGCGAATCCTCGCTTGGTGCCGGGATGGAATCCGGCACCTCTTCCGACGGCATTGTCTCCACTTCATCAGAGGGAGTACAGCCGACGTCCGCGAAGGAGCAGCGGCTGTTGCCTTCGATGGCGGCCGGTTCTTGAAAGGGCTGCACGTTGCTCTGTAGCGCCACGAGGACGAACAGGACAATCCAGAGCATCAACAGGAAGAAAATGACCTTCCCGTTCGTCCATTCATCTTTAGACTTAGACATTTTGTTTCCCCAAAACACATGCGAAAGGTGAATGCTGTAACTATTATCACATCTCCCTATCCATATGTCAAGCATTATAGGGGACATCGTAAGTCCCCATATTTTTGGATGGGAGGGGTACTGAAACCTTCGCCCGTGCATAGAACCATTGACTACTTTGAATAGAAATGATATTGTGGCAGTGTCAGTCGCAGCGCTGAAGGTACGAAAGAAGTCGAACTTCGCGACACAGCCTCCTGCACTTGATAGTTATCAGGTGCGTCGAAAAACAAACCGTATGCAGAAAGGAACTATAGCGAGCGTGACCGACCGAGGCTTTGGCTTCATCAAGGTCGAGGGTCAACAGAAGGATGTCTTCTTCCACTCTCAAGAGCTCGTGGGTGTTGCGTTCGACGAACTCCGCGTGGGCGACATGGTGGAGTTTGAAATCGAACAAAGCGACAAGGGCCCGAAGGCCGTAAAGGTCTCAAAGGTCTCCTAATGTTTTCGAGAAGACGCCCGCAAGGGCGTTTTCTCATCCTTTCCTAACCATTTTTGTACTATGACTAAAGGCACCATACATGAGCTCGGGGAGCGTCAGTGCGGACTCATACGCCGCGTCGGTGTCAAAGAGCATCTCTTTTTCCATGCAGACGGTTTGGTAGGAATAGCGTGGGGCTCGCTTAAAAAGGGTGACAAGGTATGTTTTACCGTGGTACAGAGCCGCAAAGGACCCTACGCCATACAGGTATCGAAAACCTAGCGACAGGTACCGCTATGGCAATTTTCATATAGTAACATCGTATGTCACTATATAGTGACATACGATGTTACTATATTGTGTAGAAAGCAATTGACCCACGCGAGGGGCGTGGGTCAAAAGGACGAGAGTGCAAGCAGGGTTTATCGGCATCCGTTGATTATGGAAGAAACATGCCGATCGAGACTGCGATGACCACTATAAAGAATGCGACCGCTATTCCAATCGCAAACCCCTTTTCATCTTTAGTCATTTGACTATCCTCGGTTGCACCTGCAAACAGAGCAGGCTAAGATGCACGATACTACCCATCTATAGGCTGTCAACCGTATAGTTTCGCCATCACTTTATTATGACGATTGCGATAATAAAGTGATAGAAGAAAAAGAAAGGATAAAGGATAAAGGATAAAAGATAAGGGATAAGGGATAAGGGATATTGGTGCAGCCCTTACCCAGCCAGCTCTGCCGCGGGGCTCCATTAAGGATGGGTTTGGGAATCGTTGGTTCCCAATAAAGTATTAGTGCGAAGCTCCCGTCATACCTCGTCCGCTTGCGGCAGGGTTGTTGATTGGAAACACACTTGTAGGCGGGGTTTCTTCCGTACCTTACCCTGCAAAGTGCGCGATCCGTACTTTCGCAGGGCGTAGCGTAGTTTCTTTTGATTTCCATCCTACTTCGAGGACAATCGTAACCGTGTCGTCTTTGGTGGGGTCGTCGGTGGGGTCCTGTCCGAGAGCCTCGTGGATACTAGGGTCAAACTTCTCCCCCACTACCCCGAGGTGCGAGAGTCCGAGCGCACGCGCCGCGTCGTGGAGTTGCTTTGCGATACTTGTAAAAGAATCAGGAATTTCCCCCGCGCCTTCGGCGCGCGCGAGAGAGTCCATCACCGGGAGAAATGCTGCCACGGAAATCACTTTCCCGAGCTCCACCGCCGAACGTTTCTCCTCGTCAAATCGTTTCAGTGCGTTCACATAGTCTGCTTTTGCTCGCTGCCACCCGTCGAGGTACTCCTGCTTCTCCTTGCGGCAGGTCTCAAGTGCGGCGCGTAGTTTGGTTACTTTTCCTGAAGCTTCTCCCTGCTCATCTTGGTTTAGCTCCTCGGATCCGTCTGCCTCAACTACTACTTCATCGTATTCGTCAGTCATAGATCTCTAAAATATGCCTGAAGTCCTCTCCAGAGTCAAAACACACACCACATGCAATTACACACGAGAGAGGACGAGAAGAAAGGGTGTGGAACCTTCTACTACGTTCTTTTCAAAAGAGGTACTGATGTCTTCGGTTTTCCGGGCATCAATTGCTAACTCTTTGAGAGCATCAAGAAGCCGCGCGCGCCCCTGCTCCTCTCTTCCTTGTTGATACGTTATGAATTCAGCGCACAATCCAAGCTTTGGAAAATCAATAGCGCGAAGCTCATCAAGAATTTGAGGAGTGATCCATTCACCTATATAGGCCTTGCCTGCAGGTGTAAGAATCTTCCCTATCTTTTTAAGTATGCGTTCGTATAATGCGTTCCTAATTTCCTCTGGCGATTTACTCGTGCCCATCGCCTCAGGGGTGTGCGGCGCAAGTTCGACTCCGGAAACTGAAAGCGTATTAAATGCTATGAAAGAGTCTGCACTCCCCTCAAAATAAGTGTCTTCAAGAAAGCTTGCGGTAAGTAAATCAGCGGTACGCCCCAGAGAGGGTGGCGCCCCCTCCCTCGCAGGTATATCTACTCGATCGGCGTGCCGATCGAGGTGGTAGTAGAACATAGATCCTTCTGGAGTTTTAAAATGATTGAGGAGTGATTCATCCCCCTCCCCTCTTCCCCCCTTGCCTCCGACTTCTATGACGATACGCACACCCGGGTGCGCCTCTCGTGCATTTCTCGTAGGCACCGATTCCCCATTCGTTTCAATAGTCATAGAGTATGCATATCATACGACAAAACCCGCACGACAAGGCGGGTTTTGAGCATACACTCTAGCGTTTTGACCAAGACGGACGTTTCCTTGCCTTCAAAAGTCCCGGCTTCTTGCGCTCGACGGCGCGTGGATCGCGCTTCAAGTACCCCGCGGCCTTCAAGGGCTTTCGTAGGTCCGCATTTCGCTTCTCAAGAGCTCGTGCTACTGCCATACGTATTGCTTCAGATTGTGCCGTGCTCCCTCCTCCTCTGACACGAGCCACTACCTCGTAGTTCCCCTCGACACCCTCTACATGAAATGCATCACGCGTCTTTGCCTGACGCTCCTTTGTTTTGAAGAATTCGTCCGCTGGTTTTCCGTTGACAAGAAGAGACATCTTGTCTGCTGGTGTAAGCTTCACGCGAGCGGTAGCGGTCTTGCGACGTCCGACTGCAGTGGTGTAAGGGAGTGTAGAATTCATACGTGCTAATGGCTGTGCCTAATTGCTAATCTTCTATCTTCAAACGCTTCATGCGTTCCTTGCGAAGTTTGTTGCGAGGAATCATGCCGTCCACGGTCTTCGTGAGAAGACCTTTCATACCAGTCTTTTTCACCACGTCTTTCATGGAGAAGTGTTTCAAACCTCCCGGATACCCCGTGTAGCGGGTGTAGGTTTTCCCATCAATACGCTTCTCCCCTATGAGGAGTTTGTTTGCGTTTAGGATGGTAACGGTAACAGGAAGTACTTTATTTTTTACAAAGTGGACAGATCTCTTTCCAAGAAGCGCCGAGGCAGCTTCGCTTGCGACACGTCCCAAGGTGCGACCTTGCGCATCAACGGTATAGGCGACCGGCGTCACACTGTGATCGATACGATTTCTTGTGTCTTTGTGCATGCGTACGTAAGCCATAAATACAGTTACTTAGTGAAGGCAATATATGCCGTGCGGCGTCCATCCGCGCGCGGCGCCCGCTTTACAATACGCAGATACCCTCCCGGAACACCCTTAAAGCGTGGTGCAAGTGCTTTAAAGAGCTTCTGTACCGCAGTGGGGTCACCGACGCGTGAGAGGATGAGGCGGCGATTTGCCACGGTATCGGTCCGTGCACGGGTTACGAGCTTTTCTACCATAGGACGGATTTCTTTTGCTTTCGCCTCGGTGGTGGAAATACGCTCTTCCAGGATAAGCGAACGGATAAGCGACTTCAGCAAGGCCGCCCTCTCGTCCCTGGTTCTTCCGAATGCTCGTGCTTTGGTGCGCTGGCTCATGAAGTTATTCGGCTTTGAGCTCAAGACCAAGCGTATCAAGCGCCGCAGTTATTTCCTCGACCGCCTTGTCTCCTATCCCATCGAGCTCCTTGAGAGACGAAGCGGATTTGCGCAACAGACCAGCGACACTCTTTACGCCGCCCTCGGTGAGTGCAGAAGCCGTACGGGAAGAGAGTGAAAGCTCTTCTATCTTCATTTTTGCTGGGTCTTTTCCTGAAGAAACGGAAGATGATGAGTCTTCACTCGTGCTTTCGGTAGGCTGCTCCTCTTCCTGGAAACCAATCACCGCCTTCAGCTGGTGAATCATCGTCTCGATAGAGCGCTCCAGTGCTTCGCGCGGCGAAATCGTACCATTGGTTTCAATGAGAATCTTCAAACGGTTGAAGTCGGTACGATCGCCAACGCGCATGTTTTCTACTTCATAATTCACGCGACGAATCGGGGTAAAGGTGGCATCAAGCGCGATGGTGCCAATATCGACTTTCTCTTTGGTGAGCTGCTCACGCGGCACATAGCCGAGTCCATGCTCAATGGTCGCCTCAAGATCAATACTGCCCTTGCCGGAAATCTCACAGAGGTACGCATCGGGGTTTGCTACCGATACTTGGGAAGGCAAGACAAGGTCAGCTGCGGTAAGTTTTTTTGAGCCGCTTGCTTTGAGGCGTACGGATTGTGCTTCCTCTCCGTGGAGTACAAAGTGTACACGGCGCAGGTTGAGGAGAAGCTCCATAACTGATTCTCGTACTCCGTCAATAGTCGCAAATTCATGCGCGACGTCCTCTATCTTGACTGAGGTAACTGCCGCGCCGGGAAGCGAAGACAGGATAATGCGGCGCAAAGAATTGCCGAGAGTGTGTCCGTACCCTGGGTAGAGTGAATCAATTTCATATACACCCTGAATTTTGTCTTCACTTTGTACTCGGGGCTTACTGGGAAGCGTAATGTGGTATTCCATAACTCAATCGTGTTACCGGTTAGTAAACAGGCAGTGAGAGCCTGACCAAAGAATTCATACGTGCAGCACTGCAAATAAATGCTTTGGTCATGACTCTAACGGCTGTAGAACGAAATAACTGCTACCAGGTCTCCCGCGACGTCCGCGGTCTCGCTGGTAGGAAGCTCCTGTACTCCACCTCCCATGGTTTTCACCTCAAAGGTGAGCCAGGATGGCATAGTCCGCTCAGCAAACTTCTCTGCAAGTCCCTCAAAGAGTGCGGCACCCTTTGATCCCTCTCGCACAGAAATCACGTCGCCTATAAAGATACGGCGCGAGGGGATGGTGGTTTTCGTGCCGTTCACCGTGATATGACCATGCGATACCATTTGGCGAGCGGCGCGGCGGGTCTTCGTGAGACCAAGACGATACACTATGTTATCAAGACGCATCTCCAGTGCACGGTGCAGCAGCTCCACGGGAGTTGCACCCTTCGCCTCCATGGCTTCCTCTACGTAGTTTCTAAACTGACGTTCTCCGAGACCGTAGGTAAAACGCACCTTCTGCTTTTCGAGGAGTTGTTTGCCGTATTCGGTTGCACCACGCCCGCGTCCGCGCTTTTTATTCATGGCGGAACGCTCCGCAGCAATAGCAAATTTCTGAGTCTGCGTCTTTTCAAAGACGGATGCGCCGAGACGCTTTGCTATTTTGTACTTATTTCCGATTTTCATACGTTAGTCCTTGTGAGGGATTAAGAAATATACTATACGCGCCTTGGCTTTGGCGGGCGTGGGCCGTTATGCGGCACGGGAGTCGCGTCCTTTATCGCACGAATCGCAATGCCCTTGCTGGCAAACGCGCGAAGTGCGGACTCGCGACCAGCGCCAATTCCTCGAATAATAACTGAAGCTTCCTTGAGACCAATAGCAAGTGCCTTCTCTCCAATGAGCTCCCCCACTTTAGCCGCTGCATACGGGGTTGATTTGCGCGCACCAGAAAACCCGAGCGCACCTGCGGATGAGGACATAACCGCATTTCCCTTCTCGTCGGTCAGTACCGCCTTGGTGTTATTAAAGGTGGCTTCTACATGAAAGATACCCTTCTCAAGCTTTCGCTTAGAAGCTTTTGCCAAGGCACGCTCTTTGCGTCCCTGGTCGAGACCTCTACCACTCTTCTTAATGATTCGTTTCTTTCCCATAGGTAATAGTATAGAAATTTTCTAGGTCTTCTCGAGCGTACGGCGACCCGAACCCATGGTCTTCCGAGTGTTTCCTCGTACCGTGCGGGAGTTCGTTTTAGTGCGCTGGCCCTTTACGGGAAGGCGGCGTGCGTGCCTCGTGCCGCGTGCGGACGCGATGTCTTTGAGACGCTTTATATTTTGTGCTACCTCCCGGCGGAGCTCACCTTCAATGAGGTAGGTCTCTGCAAGTGCGCGCACTCTCTGTTCTTCCTCAGGAGAGAGTTCCGAACCTTTGCGGTTCTCGGCAATTTTTGCTTCATTCAAAATGTCGCGCGCGCGCGTAGGCCCGATTCCATAAATCAGGGGGAGTGCAAAGAGAAGCTGTTTGTTATCAGGAATGGTGACGCCGGCGATACGCATGAAAATATAGTATGTGATTTGCTAACTAGCCCTGGCGCGCCTTACGGCGGGGTTTCAGTTTATTGATACGATACAAGCGTCCACGGCGGCGGACGATTTTGTCCCCCGGCTGTTGTATTTTGATGGATGCTTGTACTTTCATTATGAGAGACGCCTCACGATGCGCGCCTTTCCGCCATACGGGTCGAGGACCAGTTCTACCTGGTCGCCGACCAGCACGCGAATACGGTGCAAACGCATTTTCCCAGCAAGATACGTGAGCAATAGATCGCCCGATTCCATACGAACACGAAACAAAGAGTTAGGTAACACCTCTTCGACGGTGCCGGTGGTTGCTGATCCCGCTTGCGCTTCTTCCATCGTGTTGCTAGGCAATTGTAGCAGACCCTATAGTATGCGTCAACGAGGCCGAGCTAGCGTCTTGGCTCCTGTATGACCACCTTTATTTGGGAGGGGTCCTCAGGGAGCGTCGTGTCCCAAAACGGCTTCAAAACCAAGGAAGCTTTCTCAATCTCAGGAAAGCCCGCAAGGAGGGTGCGTGCGGCGTCCCGCGTCTTCCCTGCAAGCGCTCCTGCAATCTTTTCCGCCTCTATCACCCATACCACATCAGCTTTTCCTGAAAGAGTGAAGGCAAGACTGTCGGTTTCCTTTGCAGGAACCAAGCCATCAGTGGTCGCAAAGGTAAGGTGCTCAGTCGAAGCGAGCATAACCTTTTGACCGGCATAGGAACCAATGGTGCGATAGGCAATCGCCTTTCCGAGCGCATCTATCGGGAATACAAATGCGGTCGCCGTTCCCTGCACCTGTACTTTTACCGTGTCGGCTGATGAGCCCGCGGACTCTGGCATGGGTGAGAATGAGTAGAAAATGGCTCCAGGAACTATGGCGTAGCCTTCGGGAATCTTTTTTACAACCGATGCAGTCAGATCACCTTTAAGTGCCTCTTCAATCGAAGGAATTTGTGCATCCCGGGTTGCCTTCCCTACTGAGGGACGCTGTCCGGTGAATCCTCCGACCATAGAAGTTTCTGATTTTGCATACACGAGCTCGTATAGAGCTGAACCCTTAAGTCCAGGCAGGGTGAAGGTCGAAGGGCCAATATTGTATTTTTCCCCTCCCACATCTGCGTAGATGGTCGCCGTCTGCTGCCCCGGCGCACTCTCTGAGCCTGCGGGAATCGTGAGTGATTCGTGAATACGGAAGATAAGCCCTCCAGGGGTCTCAAAACGGGTATTTTTTATGAGTTCTTGAGTCTTTTCCTGAGTGTTATAGATGGTGATAGAGCCTTGCGCCGCGTCGTTAGCGTCTTCGGTTCCCTCTGCCTTAACTTCTTTTGCTCCTACTTGGGTAAAGGCCACCACCTCAAAGGGTAGATCTCCTGCGGAGGGGGTCGCGGTGAAGTCACCACTCACCTGCACCGCGTTCACCACCGGTGTGAGCTCGATTTTCGAGCCCGAAGAGAGAAAGATAGCGGCGAGTGCAACTATAAGTACAAGGATGCCCGCAATAAGAAATCCTATTGGAAACGAAGGACGCTTTGGTTCCATAGGAGAATCATACCGTACCGGAGAAGGTGGAGGGCTCGCCGGCGGAACTCGCATATCTCCCATCGAAGGAGGCGGAGGAACTCCATCGACTTCTTGTGCGCGACGGCGCGACGGTGGAATGATATCAGTTATGGATTTTGGCATGGATGAAGCAGAGAGATTACACGATGCGCTAGTACTGGGGTGTTTTCTATGGTAGCGCGCGACGGTGTGGCCCGCAACAGGTTCCTACTGCGTGAGAGAGGTGTGGTAGAGGAGCGTGCGTGCATGAAGCGCGAGTAAGTCGATAGGAGTGTTCCCTCCAAAGGGAGTATCGCGAGAGATGAGCGAGGCAAAATGTTTTGAATCAAGGGGAATGACGGTAAGCGGTTCATCAGAGAGCCAGAGGGTATGTAACTCAGGCGCATCGATAAGGCGCGCGAGCAGTCCGCGCGCCTCCTCATCTGCCAGAAGAAAGATGGTGCGCGGCAGTGCGTGCGTCGATGCTATACCCCGGAGTGTATCGCCAAATGCTTCAGTCCACTTCTGCTCTATCTCAAGAAGTGCCCTGTGTAGTTTCTCGTTTTTCTCTCGGTCAATAATGTCTTCCCCCTTTGTCGGTTCAGAGAATACGCTTATTCCTGATTCGTGCGCTGCACGCATAAAAGATTGTATGCCGATAGGTACGGCAATGGTAGCAAGCGGAAATCCCCGTTTTACAAAGGAGAGCTCGGTCGCTTCTCCCGAGACGCGAAGCGTCAGGTAATCGCTCTCGTGCGGAAAGGCGGTAGAGAGAGCCCGGAAAGATACGGAGGAGAAAGAGGCAAGCGAAACTTTATGGCTTTCGGAGAAACTTCCGAGTCCGCGCTCTATGAGAGTATGGGTGTCTTTGTCCATAAGAGAAGAAAGAACGATTATCTCCGAGCGCTCGGTATGCTTCCCTACTGGTTTATGGGTTTCGTAACCATTCAGCAAGGTAGCCACCACTGCTTCCTCGGTGCGTACTTTATCTTCGGGGACTGGTTCGCTCGTGAGCGCATTGCGAATAAGTTCCTCAGTTACCACAAAAGGTTTTTCTTCTGTTTTGGTAACCGTACGAAGTGTGGCGCGCTGCCAAGGAGCACAGACCGAGGTAAATGCTTGATGCGCAGCACCTGAACCGGTGAGTGCGTGAAGCTTGGGTGCGCCTTCACTTCGCAGGTTTCGTAATGCCGCGTCTACCGCGCGAAGCATTGAGGTATTGGCCCCCCCCGTCTTTTCTACTTCAATAGGTACTTTAGTTTCATACACAATGCGCACTGGCGCGCTCTTTCCTATCAGTGCATAGGCGGCGCGCACCGATGAGGAGCTCACATCAACCAAGGCGACACGCTCCAGTGCGTTAGTACTAAAAAGGCCAAACATATACTTCTATTCTACTCTATAGTAAGCCAGATTGACTGAGGCCACCCGTGTATGGTTATCTGCCATACAGAAGACGCTCGTTCTTCACTCCTCGAACCTGTAGAAGAAAAGGAGAATGTAATGGTGGAACGTCCACCTCCCTACGAACTGTTTTTTGCACCACTCGTTGTACTCGCACCAAGAGAGTACGAAGCAGTGCAGTTTGCGTACTTTGCGTCAAAATATGGGCACGCAAAGCAGGTACGCGACGACGGCAGCCGCTACTTTGATCATCCGAAAGCGGCGGCATGGATCTACATCCATGAGCTTGGTGGACGCGACCCGCGCACCATCATAAATCTTCTCCTCCATGATCTCTCAGAAGACTGCTATCTCCTCTCGGGGTATCGGCTACTGCGGAACTTCGGAGAAGAAATTGCGCTTGATGTGCGGGCGCTCACGAAGCTCCCCAAAGGCAAGGAAACCACAACAGCCTACCTGGAGAGGGTGATCGCTC
>JBASFO010000036.1:0-4397 GCA_049653065.1 Minisyncoccia bacterium | reverse complement strand
CCCGGGAGCGTACTTGATACAGAAGCAAGAAACCGCGCGACCTCCGTCTATCTGGTCGATCGCACCATCCCCATGCTCCCCCACGTGCTCTCAACAAATTTCTGCTCTCTGAATCCCGACGTGGACCGGCTTTCGGTAAGCGCGGTATTTGTACTCGACAGTGCTGCACAGATACAAGAACGTTGGTTTGGTGAGACGGTCATTCATTCCGACAAGCGCTTCGCCTATGAAGAAGCGCAGGAGGTGATCGACCGACAGGAAGGCCCCATGCTTACAGAACTCAACATCCTTCGGGTGCTTGCAAAGAAAATACGCGCGCGGCGTGTGGCACATGGCGCGATAGAATTTGATACGGCGGAAGTAAAGATTGAACTTGATGAGGCGGGGAAGCCTGTGGCCGTGCGCCTCAAAGAGCGCAAAGAAACAAACCTACTTATCGAGGACTTTATGCTTCTTGCAAACGTGGGTGTCGCTGAAATGCTCTCGGAATACGGAAAGAAAAACGGAAATACGCCTGCCGTCTATCGTATCCACGATGCGCCGGACGCAGAGCGCATGCTTGACCTTGCCCAGTTCCTCAAGATCCTCGGGTATACCCTGCCCGTAACCGCCACCGGCCATGTGAAAGGTGCGGATTTGAACAAAGTCATTGAGGAGGTAAAAGGCAGGCCAGAAGAGTACCTCATAAAAATGGCAACACTTCGCTCCATGGCAAAAGCAATCTATACGACAAAAAACATCGGTCACTTCGGGCTTGCATTTCCACACTACACGCACTTTACCTCCCCCATCAGGCGATATCCCGACATCCTCGCGCATCGCATGCTGAAAGGGTATGTATCTGGTCATCCCCTTTCCAAAAGGGAAACAGGTGAATTTGACCAACTCGCACTGCGCTCTTCGGAGCGGGAAGTGTCTGCCGCAGAAGCCGAACGTGACAGCATAAAAATGAAGCAGGTCGAATTCCTTTCGGGACGCATTGGTGAAGAGTTTGACGGAGTAATCTCAGGAGTTACTGACCGCGGGCTCTATGTGGAGCTTGATGAGACCCACGCGGATGGCATGATTCGCATCGCGGCACTCGGCAATGACTATTTCATATACGACCAGAAACGCTATAGGCTCGTGGGAGAGCGCACGAAGAGTGAGTATGCGCTCGGAGCCAAGGTACGAGTGCGGCTTAGTGCGGCACGCATAGCAGAACGTGAGCTTGATTTTGAGCTCGTAGCAAAGAAATAGGAAAGCACCCCCGAGGCCTCGGCCTCGGGGGTTTTTAGGATGTATCGTTGCTTTCTGCAACGAGCTGCTCATCGATAGGCTCACTGATAGAGGGCACTTCTCTGAAATGCGACGGTGTACGTACGCTCTCAAAGAACCACCATACGCCAAGAAATCCGATGAGTGTCGCTACCGCAACACCAAAAAGCGCGTGTCGCGTGTTACGGTCGTATTCCTCGCGGGTATACGACATAGGCGTTTCTCCTCGAGGGGCCTGGGGATCAGGCTCCCTACTAAGCATACACCTGGAGGGCACCAGCTTTCGTGCTAGGGGTGCACAGCGAGAATGCGGGTGAGTGCGAGCGCGTAGGCGGCTTGTCGGAGGGTGACGCCACGGTTTTGTGCAAAATCCGCGACATCTCGATACGCATTGTGCACGGTTTCCTCGAGACGTTCATGGACCTGCGAGGCAACCCACTGCTCTCCTGCCTTATTCTGAAGCCATTCGAAATACGAGACCGTCACCCCGCCCGCATTCGCGAGCACGTCAGGAATTACACGTACTCCACGTGCGGCAAGCGCTTCATCCGCGTCGGGGGTAGTGGGACCGTTTGCAATCTCAAGAACCACAGATGCCTGAACCTGCGATGCGTTATCGACACGAATCTGCTCTTCGAGCGCGGCCGGCACGAGTACATCGCACATGGCAGAAATGACTGCCTCCTGAGAGAGGAGCGAGGTGCCTACGGGAGCGAGCGAGCCGCTGGATTCTTTTCTCTCTAGTGCCGCCGCGACATCAATGCCAGAATCATCTACAAGTGTGCCCTTGCTGTCTGAAAGCGCCACAAGGCGCATACCCATCCTCGACACGAGGCGAGCAGCCTGTGCTCCTGCATTCCCCGCGCCCTGTATCGCTACCCTCATGTGCGAGGGAGAGCGATGCTCATCAGCAAGAAAAACCGAGAGAACTGCAATGGCGCCGTCCGCAGTTGCGGTATCACGCCCCAAGGACCCGCCATGCTCGAGGGGTTTTCCAGTAATCATTGCGGGAGCTTTGTGACCTACGATGTTCTCGTATTCATCGAGCATGACTGCCATGATTTCGGGATTCGTGTACGCGTCTGGCGCTGGCACATCGGTGTCGGGTCCGAGGTGCTCCGCGAACGCACGCACGTATGCGCGCGAAAGTTCATGCAACTCGTTGCGAGAGAGTTTCTTTGAATCAACGGCGACACCGCCCTTTGCTCCTCCAAAGGGTATGTCTACTACCGCGCACTTTATCGCCATCATCGCCGCAAGTGCAGAGACTTCGTCCTCATCCGCATCAGGATGGAAGCGAATGCCACCCTTGTAGGGCCCACGCGCGTTATTAAACTGCACGCGGTATGCGGGGAAAGTCGCGCTCCCCCCCGCGTCAAGCGAAATGGAAAGATCCGCTTTCAATACCCTATCCGGGGTCATAAGCTTTTCTCGCTCATCCGCGGTAAGTCCGAGAAGCTCCGCTGCTTTCCCGACGTTGTGCTTAAAGTATGCAAATGCCGCCATAGTGAGCCTAAGTATACGCTTTTTTATAGTGCTTACTTTGCTACGTGCATCGCCTCCTCAAACTTCACAGAGAGGAGCTTACTGATGCCGTCATTCCCCATGGTAACGCCGTAGAGAATACCGGCGCGGCTCATGGTCTCGCGGTTGTGGGTGATGACGATGAGCTGGGAGTGCTTGGCGAGCGCCTCCACCATGTCGCCGTAACGTCGGCTATTTGCCTCGTCGAGAGCCGCGTCGGTCTCATCAAGAATGAGGAATGGTGGCGGATTTACCTGACTCATCGCGAAAATGAGCGCGATGCTGGTCAAGGCGCGCTCACCACCTGAAAGCTGCATGAGAGATTGAAGTTTCTTCTTCGGAAGGTTCACCTGTATCTCAAGGCCCGGACGCTCTACGCGTTCCTCGTCCTCATCTGCCTCTTCTTCTTCCTCCCCATCTTCATCAAGATCGTCATGGGAGCGCTTGCGAGTATGTGTGGGTGCCGGCTCCTCGAGCATAAGCTTTGCGCCGCCGCCGCCAAACATAAGCGAGAAGAATTCGCGGAATGATTCGTTTACTTTTGCAAGACCTTCCGCAAATGATTTCGTAAGCTCGGTGTCGAGATCTTCGATCAGTGTCTCTAGTCCGTCAGCGGCAGAGGCGAGGTCGCCAAGTTCCTTGGTAAGAAACTCGTCGCGCGTCTTCGTATTCTCGTATTCAACCCGCACCTCCTCTCCCGTGCCACCCGCCTCCTCAATGCGGATTTTGAGGCGATCTACTTTTTTCTTGCGATCCTCCTGCACTTTCCGATCTTCTAAGGGGAGCGCGGAGAGTTTCTCGTAGGAAAAGGCGGCAGAGCCCGCAAGCGCTAAGACCTCTGCGCGCTCCCGGGTAAGCTCTTCAAAAAGGTACGAGATTTCGCGCGTACGCGCCTCCTCGCGCGCTACCGCAGACTCCTCGCGCGCGCGGGTCTCTGCAAGTTCCAAAATACGCGCCTTGGTTTCGCGTCCCGTTTCCTCATACGCGGTGCGCGCTTCGCGCGCTTTGTGGAGCGCTTTCTTTGCGTCTTCAACGCGCCTTCCTAGCGCGCGATCGCGCTCCATAAACTTCTCCTTTTCATTTTCGAGCCGATACACGGTCTGCTCCTCATCTGCCAAGAAATCATCCGAGGGGAGCGCAAAACGCTCAAAGAATGCAGAAAGTGCAGCTTGTATCCCCGCGAGCGCCGCACGGAGAGCGCTCGGCTCCTCCGAAGCTATATCGGCTTGCGTCGCTATTTCACTGCGCAGTAATTCAAAATCTCCACGCGGTACTTTCACATACGGATCGCGTGCGAGTGCGGCGGAGCGCCGCTTTGCTTCTCCGAGTGCGCCCTCCACTCTTCCGATCTCGCGCGAGAGCTCCGCACGCTCCGAAGTTGCACTATCAACAGCGCGCTCCGTCTGACGTACCGCTTCGATGCGTTTCATTCCTTCGCTCTCTCCCTCACTTCCCCCAGAAACCTCTTGTAGCTCGCGCTCGGCAACGGTGAGCCGCTCTTTCGCAGAGGTGCGCGCTGATTCGTTCTTTTCCTTCTCCTCATCAAGGTACCGATCTTCGATAGAGAAGTACTCCTGTGCCGCTCCTTGGAGGTCCTTGATGAGGGATTCGACGCG
>JBASFO010000035.1:0-9191 GCA_049653065.1 Minisyncoccia bacterium | reverse complement strand
ACTTGGTATTGCTGTTGTCGCTTTTCATCCCACTGCGCGTATCCTGCGGGTACGAAGCTTTGGTGCGTAGGTACAAAGCGCCCCACTCCCTTAGCAAAAGTGGACAGAGAGCGTGAAAACCCCACTGCCTCTTTTGAATACTGCATATCCTCAAGCGTCGTATAGATAATAACCAATGCCACACCGGCAGTGATTGCGGGAAGCGCATCTATGACCGGCACGAGCTCGATGGCTACAGATCCCCCCACTGAGAGCATTTTCGCAAGTGCCTGCGTTCCATTAAAGTAGTCAACTTTGTAAAACACCATGAACACCATACCAAACAGCGCTGCGGCAGCGACCGCTATGTACCAGGTGAGCGCCACCGCAATCCCATTCCCAACGAAGGGAATCATGTGAAGAAAAGAGATGAGAAATTGTGCAAGATCAAAAAGAGCTGCAACCCCGACGAGCATATATGCATGAAATAATCCTATGCGAAGCTTCGGTTTCTCTTGTACCGAAGACTCCGCCTCTTCGCCACGCGTTTTTCTCGAGGTGTTTCGCAGTGTATTTTGCAAACGTTGTCTCCGCGCTATCTGTTGTGCAGTGTTTTGCTCTGCCGCCTGGCGCGAAGCGCCGCCTTGTGCAAGTGTTCCGGCAGCTGCGGCAAGGGGACCCGCCATAGGCTAGGTGTTACCTTTTTCTTCCAAACGATCTTTCTCGCGCCGAATCGAGAGAAGTTGAGAGGGATCGGAGGTAATGATTTGATCCTCGGTATAGGAGGCAACTATTTTTATTGCGACATGCTTTAAGCCCGCGAAGAAGAGTCCCTCTCCCACTCCCGACTCAAGGAGAAGAAACTTCTCTTCCTCCGTTAAATTAAATATGTCTTTAAGGAGGTCAATGGTGGTGGGAGACTGCTTCAAAAGGAGCTGAATCGACGAGTTTGTGAGGATGGGCTTGCCGTAGGGACTTCGCAAGAAATCTTCCACATCCTGTGTGATGGTTGAGACACCGAGGTAGTATTTACGACCGCGCTTCGCGAGGCTGTAGAGGAATGACGCGGTGTCTTCACTTTTCATCATCCACCACGCCTCATCGATGATGAGCAGTCGCTTTTTGAGCTCGTGGCGCACCGCGTTCCAGATAAAGTGGGTCACAATATACATGGCGACCGGCTTTAACTCGTCCTCCATGTCGCGTACTGAGAACACGATAAACTGCTGCTTGATATCGACGTTGGTTGGTTGGTTTATAAATCCAGACCACGTGCCCTTTGTGTATTTTGAGAGCCTGGTGACGAGTGACGCCGAGCCCTCCATGCCGGAGAGCACGTTCTCAAAATCAGAGAGAAGCGGCGCTTCAAGGCCAGTGAAGTCCGCTTCACCCGAAATGTCCTTCAGGGCGTACGTTTCGGTGATAGCGCGGTCGATAATCGCGTCCTCCTCGGGCGTAAGTCCTCCGAGCATGATGCGGAAAAGACCCACAAGGTGGATGATATTTGAGCGCAGTACGTCAGTAGGAGTCTCATCTTCCTTGACTGGTGGTAGATCAAAGGGATTGATGTGGTGTTCTGAGGAGAGAGAAATATTGAAGGAGCGCCCTCCTGTCGCTTCAGTGAGTGACTCATACTCGCGCTCCGGGTCTATGACGATGACGTCGGTATCAAACATGAGAGAGCGCAGGATCTCGAGCTTTACGGCATAGGATTTCCCAGAACCGGATTTTGCGAAGACAACTGAATTGTAGTTCTCCAGGGAGAACCGGTCGAAGAGGATAAGAGAGGCATTGTGACGGTTGATACCGTAGAGAATTCCCTGATTGGTGGTGAGGTCAAAGGAAATGAACGGAAAAATAGAGGAGAGAGGAGAGGAATTGAGTTTCTGATTTACGGAGAGCTCGTCGAGCGCTAGCGGGAGAGTGGAGCGGAAGCCCTGTTCCTGCTGAAAGAGTGCGGGCTTGGTGTAGATGAGCCGTGAGTCAAGGATGCCGCGCACGTCAGCTTCTATTTTCTCGAGTTCGTCGCGGGTATCGGCGTAGAGGGTGAGGTAGAGTCCCACATCAAAGAGCCGCTCCTCCGCCTGTTGCAGGCGATCGCGGAGTTCCTCGAGGTCTTGGTGTGCAGTATCAAGAATAGGATCGCGTACAAATCCCTTTTCTTCGCGCTCGGCAATCTGACTTTCGACCTCCGCGACCTTTTTCTGGAAATTCCTGAGTGCCGCGGCACTCTCGATAGGATGTATGAAAATTGCTGCATCAAAGACGCGTGGAAGGTTCACAATCGGAGTAAACCAACTGTCGGAGAGGTATCGTGGATAGGAAATGGTGTAGAACGTGCGCGCGAGCTTGTCGCCAAGCTCTATGTCTTTGGCGTTTACCTTAAGCGCTGCGGGTGCGATGGTGTCTGCGAGGGAGAGTGCGCCTTCCGCATAGATGTCTTTAGGAAGCACCGGAGCGACTTTCGGCGCTTCCTGGTCTTTTTTCTTTGCAAGAAAATCTAAAAGTGCCATAAATTAGCTCGCTAGTTTAATTGGTGTTTCAAAGGTGCCGAGATTGAATGAGCGATAGAAGAGCTCAATGGCTTCTTCAGTGCCAAGCGGCACGGCCCGAAGTCCTGTTCCCATGAGACCGCTTGAGACAAGTACCATGCGCTGTTCGAGCTGTACGCGGTGTTGGTTGAAAGAGGCGCTGAGTCCCGTAGAGGAACCCGCCTCTTTTTTGCCAAAGAGCGAAAGTCCACCACCCACCGAGACTCCCGCATCAAAGGGTACGACGATGTAAAAGAGCTTCGACATGATATCTGCGCCCTCCATGAAGTTTTTTATAAACGCCATATATTCGCGGAGCTGTATCTGCATGAGTTCGGTCTTTTGTACGCTCATACGCTGCTCAAGGAGTGCGAGATAGGGGCGTATGTCCATCTTTCTTGAATGAACGACGATTTCTATGCTGAAATCAATACTATTGAGGAAGTTTTGAAAGCCACCAATAATTGCTTTTTGCTCGTCTTCGCTTTTTAGAGCGAAGTTTATGGAAGAGCACATGAGAATGCCGCGATAGGTGCCGTCCTTGAGGATGATGACCCCATTGCGGATTTCCTGTATCGGGACGAACGCTTGGGTGGGTTTAGATTCAGGCATAGGAGTAGGCTCTAGGCTCTAGGCGATAGACGGTAGCAAGAAAAGAAAAGCAGTAGTTCATACCGATGTATCACCCACGCCTGATTTTACATCAAGCGACCAGGCGAGCTCTTCAAGCTTTCGGCGTGAGAGTGCTTCCTTTGGAACTACGGAGGGTGCCGCAGCCGCCGCCTGCGCCGCGCTTGGCGCTACGGGTTTTTTTTCTTTCTTCCAGAGGTAGAGACGGCGCGAGAGGAAGTAATAGAGTCCAAACTCCAGTATCTCGATGAAAGGCTTGCCGTTTACCTTGTAGAACGCGAGCGCCGCGGCGAGCGCCGCTACGGGGATTGCGAGTACCACTGCAATGACGAGCGGCAAGAGAAGAAGAAAGATAGCGACGAGGCCCGCGCCGCCCCCCACATAGATAAACTGTCGGAGCGTAAGTGGTCCGATGATTTTGTCCTCTACTTCAATAAACTGCGGTACCTGATACTCCATTTCGAGTATCAGTATAACAGCTCGTCGCTTCAATAATTGCGCGATCGTTCTCCTCCCTAACTCCCTCTTCTGCCCCTCTTTTTCGCCTCTTCCACTAATTTCTTCAACTCACTGAGCACCTTATCAGTCTCTGGTTTCTTATGCATTTCTTCTCCCCTCTCTTCCCTAGGCTTACTTTTACCAGAACTTCCCAGTTTGCTCCTCAAAGGAAGATCATCTCGATATCCATACACATCGCCATATGCATCACGACGCTCTACTCGATCATGACCACCACTTGAAAGTTCCTTGCCCGTTTTTTGATCTAGTAAATACTCAGCCCCATCACGCACTCCCACGAGTGTTTTTCTATCACGTTTAAGAAATTTATCATATCCACTCGACAAGCGTTTGTAGGTCTTGGGGTCTACTAAATATAATTTACCCGCCTTTTTCCCAACTAGGTAATCTGGTTTGTCTTGATTTTCATAACGCAACGTTACCCAGGAGAGTTCATCGTAAAAACGTGTAGCGCGAAACTTGGCTGTTTCTGGGAGCGGTTCCAATACGTCGAGAGGTTTCTCAGAGAGTAATTCTCCTCCACTAGTCTTATGCATCCTTGGAACTGAACCAGGAGAAGTTCCTGCATTTCTAAGTACATTTCCTGGTGGTACAGAGATTCCTTTTCCTGCATTTACATTATTTTGGCTCTGCTGCCAGGCACGGTGTGATCCCGCCGCTCTTCGTCGTAGTGCTTCAGCACGAAGAACGTCTTGTTCAGTTTGGTTTCTTTTTATTTCTTCTTGGAACGTCTTGAAGTCTTGATCAGATGGACGTTTCCCTCTGCCTTCCCTCCAATCTTTCATATGCTCTTGCGCACGATTGATTTCTTTGAAAGCGTCCGCATCTCCCCCTTGATCAGGGTGATGTATCAACGCGAGTTTTTTAAACGCATTCCGCACTACTGCAGCATCGGCATCTGGGGAAACCCCCAGCACCTCATGGGATCGACGCGCCTCTCCGGATCCTGGGGGAAAATGATGCAATCCTTCGGACATTGCAGTTACTATAACAGTTCTCGATAGGGGTCTATACCGTACTGTTTGAGGGTAGCCTGTATCTCCTTGGCACTTAGAGCACTCGTTATTCGAGTTGCAGGAGGGTTAACTGACTGTGGTAGGGGGGCGGAAGAGATTGCAGGCCTTGGGAGCGGAGCAACCGCAGGTACCAAGGGGGGTATAGGAGCCGACGCAACAGTGATTGGCTGTTGCGGCATAGGTACTGGGGTGGAGGAAAGCATTGTATAGGGAACTGGCGCAGGTGTATGGCCTTCTTTCATAGCCTCCACATCGTGCACCATAGTGCGCATAGTAGGAGTGGGGAGCTCGGGGATAGGTACAGGCGTTGGCGGAGGAATAGGAGTAGAGGGGGGTGGCGTAGGAAATTGCGGTGCCGGAGGAGCAGAATAGGCGGAAGGCGCAAAAGGATTCTTTATTTGGGGAGTGTTTGAGACAGGAGAAGGTAGTGTGGGTGGTGCATAGGAAGGTACAGGAGGAGCAGGGGCTGAATACCCTGGAGGTGTATAGGGAGAGGGGGTTGGGCGCGTCGGGTCCGGAGGGTATCCGGGAGTTGATACGGGGGCGGTCAGCACACTACCAATCGTGGGTAGAGGCACTAGTGGCGCAATCGGTGTTGCGGTATTTTGTATTTCGCTTCCTTCCGTTTTGTTCTGCATTTCCTCCCGCAAGGGCGTAAAGATGCGCTCGTTGGCAAGAGTGATAAGTGTACCTATGTGCTCATCAGTAAGGTTTGCATGTGCTTTAAGATTCTCTGCAAGCTCCAGAGGCTCACTCATGCCTAGTAGCATCATAAGAAGTTCGTCTGAGACGCGTGCCATAGAATCTATTCGGATATTTTCGTTCGAACGGATATCATTAAGAAATGCCTCGAATTTCCCAGACGAGAGAAATTCCTGGATGTGGGGAGGAGCTTGGAGATAGGCTGCTTCTATAAGTCCATCTCTCTCTTTCGTGTCAGTATCTGCCATACGTTACTTAGTGAGGAGCCGGTCCTGGGGCTCCTCCCCCACTTCTACTGCCACCACCTCCTCCCCCACCGCCTCCCTTGGGCTCAGCATGGTCGTCTTTATGCCCGCTCTCTGAATGTTGCATAAGGTGTTTCAGGTGTCCGAATGCCTCATCGAGTTCGGATTGTCCCCTCGTACTTCTGATTTTTGCGGCACCAGCACGTAATTCCCCAGGGTCAATGATCGTGACTCCTTTCACAGTCGAGGCTCTCTTCAAGGCTTCTGTGGTTTCTTCAAGCGTTCGCGCGAATTGTTCCATCGCATACTTCGGATCCTTAACTTGCTTGTCGTACGTCTTTGAACGAGTGGAAAGTATTTCTCGGTTTGCGGTGGCTGTTTCCCAACTTCTTCGAGCGTTCTCACGTTCCATTTCAGCTGTTTGTCGTGCGTCTTCCGCCAGCCTTTGTTGCATTTCAAGCACTTTCATTTCTCTGTCGATTACTGCGGCACTTCTACCACTAGTACCTGCAGCTTTTTCTTCACCGAGTTTCACAAGAAGCTTGGCTGCTGTATCGAAACGCTGACTTGCTTCGTTAATCTGCTCAGCTGCAGCCTCAAACTTGCCAGCCGCTTCGTCTTCTTTATGCTCTTCATCTCCGACCGTGCGTTTATAGTAGCCAGAAATCTTTCGCTCATCCTTCGAAAGACGAGCCTTTCTTACCTGTGCGTGTTCTGCGTCTAGTTCCGCTCGTTCTCTTTTGAATCCCGCTGCACGTTCCGTTTCTTGTCGAGCTTGCTCTGCATACTGAGCTTTAATTGTCGGATCAGTTTGAGAATTCATGCGACGTGTCGCACTATCTGCATTTGCGAGCGCCAGATCTTCTTTACGTTTCAATTCCTCAGCCTTTATTTTGAAAGCCTTGTCTTCTGCGGCTCTGGCATCTGCGAGGGATTTTGCGTAGGCATTGTCTTGTTCGGCAGAGTGTTTGAGTTCGCCCGCCCTACCCTTCTTGCCCACATCACTTACCTTACCGAAGTCGATCTTCGATGCCGAGGAAATGCCCTTAAACGGCGCGGTACTACGCATATCAAAACTTGCATTTGCCCCATACCCAAAGGCTCCCGCGAACATCTTGCCGGGGAGTGTGGTCCCAAAGCGAGACTTCAAAATTCGACCCTTCATATTGTTTGCGATGGCACCATAACTGCGGCGACCCAGCCACGCTCCGGTGCCCAGGGTGGCGGCTCCCGCCATTCCTCCCGCTGTTTTTACTGCAAAGTCAGCGCCATAGATGCCAAAGTTCTTGGCGACCATAAGTGCGGCAATCATAAATCCTATGACGAGGACGAAGGCTAAGAGCGGGCCCGCGTCTGCAACACCGCTCGAGAATGAGATTGCTTCATCAAGGTCTCCCCCGAAGGATTTATTTACTGTTTCCGACATTTTTATAGCAACCAAAAGAAGAAGGAGAAACACCGGTGCAAAGAGTGCCTGGTTCGTGAGCTTATGCCACCAATCCGTCGCAATTTTATGAAGTCCGGGGATAGCGAGCCCCGCAAACCCTATGGGCGAGGTGACCATGAGAAAGGCAAGGATAACGGCACGTGAAAGCAGCATGAAGGCGCCGGCGAGAAGCACCACGGTGGCAATCGTGAAGAGGAGCGCCAGCATGAGAAACTTGAGTATATTTTCTATGGGACGAGAGAACTGATTCTCTAAATTAGTCCCAAGATTATCAGCATTCATCACCGTCGACACACTTAAATTCGAAAGTATGCTTCCGGCAACACCTTTTTCCGTAGCACACTTAAACCAACCATCCGAATTCTCTCCGTCGCCGCTCGCCTGGCCTCCGCTAAGACACGTTGAATCAGCAAAAGTCTCTTTATAGAGTGTTGCCGAGAGAATGTTGGTGCCATCTATGATAGCTTCGGTGATAAAAAGACTGAAGTTGAGAAGGACGGCGTAAATGATAAGTGAGGGTAGGGTTTTCTTCCACGGATAGCTATGAAGATCGAGAATAGTCGCGATGCCGAGGAAAATAAAACCAAACAGAAGACCGATGTTTGCAAAGTCCCGGAGTATGCCCCAGGCAAGGAGCATGCCAGTGGAGTTTCCAAGGTAGGTAGAGAACTGAAACACGAGCACTACCACAATCCAATTGAAGAGCATGCCAGAGAGGCCCATAAGCACGCTTGAGATTTTGAAAATGATCCACGCTATTACCGCAAACGGAGATAGTATCGCCCCAAGAGCAACTGCTCCAATATCAAACCATCCTTTGCTTTCGCGGACTTCAGCAGCATAGGTAATCAGGGGCGTTCCAAAGAGAATCAGTAGCACAAGACCGGCGCTTACAAATCCCAAGAGCCTAGTCAATTGCAGTTTTCTGTTATGTGTAGTTTCTTGCTCCATAGCCCACGGATTACGTTAACATCCCCCCTCTGCGTATCCTTTGAGGCGGGTGTAGAGTGTCTGTGTCGCGCCCGGCGCGCCGCTCGTATCAGTACTCTCACCTGAAATACAACCGCTCTCCTGTGCGCTTGGCAGAGTTGCCGAAGAAAGCGGGCACACGTCATCAAGACCAGTCTCTATAGGGGTCTCGGTCTTGCAATCGTTATCCTCTGGCGTGCCACCCTGGATGAGACAGTTATAGTCGTCGGCGATGAGCTGCACGACACTTGTGCGTGCGCCGTCCGGAAGTGCCATTTCTGATGAGAGCCTAACTCGCAGATCGTCAAGCGCCTGTACTGCCTTATCAGCACGCTCTATTGCCTTTTGGCTCCGTTCAACCTCGTATCGTGCTTCGGGCAAATGCGTGCCGCCCCGTAGTTGGCATATAGGTAGAGCTCGTGCCGCTACCTCCCCTATCTTCTGCCACGCGCTCTTGTAACTACGCACTCGCTGACGCTCTGAGGAAATAGTCTGCAAGAGTCCGGAGACAAGTCTTGGACCTGCAGCTCCTGACTCCCGTGCCACTTGCTCAAGGTAGGATCTGCCGCCACCGCCCGAGGGGCGTGACGTGCCGAGGAGCCCACCTCCTCCCATAACCTGGTTTACCATCTGCATCGCGAGCGCACCTATGATTTCATTAAAGGAGTCCGCAAGCTGGAGCTCATGGAGTGGCGAGTTTGCGTCTTCTATAAGCATACCCTCTAGCACAGAACCAGGAGTGCAAACGCTGCATCCGGCGGAGGGGTTTGCGTCTGAGAGGTTTGCGTCGGCTGCGTCGCCCTCTGCCGCAGCACCTGCGGGCGGCTCCGGACAGTTACAGCGCCAGGAAAAAAGTCCCCCGCCAGCGAGATAGTCGTTTGCCGCCGCATCTACCTCCGCAGCAATCTCACGCTGCATCTGATCTTCCATTGAGGAGAGCGCACAAAAGGAATCATTGCCACAGGTAAAGGTGCCAGACATCCATGCACTAAACCCGCCTTCGTTAAAATTGCCACGCAAGTATGCCGCTTCGTTCGTTACATAGTTTGCGAGCGTGTACTTGAGGCGCTCGGCGATGAGATCGCGGCTCGAGTAGAGGAGGTACCCTGCAGTTGCGGCCCCGATGACTCTATCAAGGTACGGTGAGTTTATA
>JBASFO010000034.1:0-5077 GCA_049653065.1 Minisyncoccia bacterium | reverse complement strand
GTTGTCTCCTACTTCCCCTCGCTTTCCTCAATGATAAAAGTCTTCGGCGGAAAGACCCTCATCCAGGGCGGCAGTGTCCGTATCTACTAACATGCACACCCCACCTCCGTTATCTATCGTCCAACCTTCTAAAAATATGGACATCGTAAGTCCATATATGGACTTACGATGTCCATATTTCACTCCATGAAAGACGCAAACACGAGAGGAAGTCGCACCATCCTTTTGAGCGTTATAGTCGCAGTGAGCATAGTATTGGTACTGTGGTTTCTGAATGAGCAAAGAAACGCACAAAAGCCACTCTGGGATACCCCTACTTCTCAAGAAGAAGTTACTAAGGCATATGAATACACTCCAGACCTGAATTCAACCCTCATCAAGTTTATCGAAGGCGTGAACGCGTGGTATGTGAATGAAACTCTGCGATTTTCTTTCCGGCTCCCGGATGGGTTTTCTGCGCCTGACGGCAAAGTGAAGGGGACGGATACCCACATAGTCGAGCTTTCAAACGGAAAAGGGAACGCTCTCCACATTGTGGCAACGAAAATAAAAGAAGGGGCAAGCGCCGTGCTCACAGAAGAGGCAATCCGACAACAAGTACCTGAAGAAAACCCACACACCTTCAAGGTTGGTTTCCTCAAGGAGGGAACTGAAGGCTTTTACTTTGAAACCGATTCCGCCGCCGCAGGCGGTGAGGGTGTTGCGTTCTGGTTTACCAAAGACGGATACCTCTATACGCTCACAACTACGAAGAAAGACACCGAGCTCCTCGAACTCGTGATGCAAACCTGGCGTTTTGGTGGCGCTGTTGTGCCGCCGCCCCCGTAATTGGTTCCATCTTATGCAACGTCCGTCTTTGCACGCGTTATACTTTCTGCACAGAGGATGAAAACATATATTCCGATACTTGTGGCAGTGGTACTGGTAGTCCTTGGAACGGGGGCGTGGGTGGTTTCTAGTGACGGCAGGAGTTTCATTCCTAGTATAGGGACGGTGCGCCCGAGCAGTATCTCGGGAGAAGCATATACAGGACCTTCACTACAAGAGACGTATCGCAATGAAATATTTCATTTCACCATCGCTATCCCAGAGGGATTCACGGTTGGCGAACTTCCGCCGGACGAGAATGGCGGTACGGCGATTGTGCTTCAAAACGAAAAGGGAGAGGGAATACAAATCTACGTAGTCTCTGCGGGAGAAACAGCAAAAATTCTTACCGCAGAAGACATACGACGCACCATCCCCGATATGGCAGTTGAAAATCCCGAGGTTGTTGAGATAGGGCGGGAGTATAGTGGTGTCGCGTTCATTTCTAACAATGAAGCGTATGAGGGTCGCTCGCGTGAGGTATGGTTCTACTTCAAAGGGAACTTGTATCAGATATCAACGTACGCAAGGCTTGATACACTACTCAAAGCAATGTTTGCAACATGGACATTTTTCTAGGAAGAAAAACGGAATGAAGAACATGGAATACAGAATAAAGAACAAAGAGAAGAAAAGAGAAGCCACGAGGAACCTGGTCATTATTATAAATTCCCTATTCTTCCTTCTCGTCACGTTCATTTTTATGCCACTTCGAGTGCAGGCAGCAATTTCATTTATTGCCGAGGCAAATGATGGATGCTCAACGAGTGATCCTGCGAGCGTGAACGTCCCGACTGGCACTGCTGACGGCGACCTCATGATTCTTACCAAGACCTACATGGAGTCAACTGCAGTTGATATACCCAACGAATCTGGATGGATACAAATAGGTACGCAAAATTCTGACGCAGGTGCCTCTGACGATGTTTCGCCGAGAACAGAGATTTTCTACCGTATTGCTGCATCAGAGCCAGGGTCTTATTCACTTGACTATCCGGCGGCCCAAGCACACTGCGCCGCTATACTCACCTTTCGTGACGCGCGTATACAAGGACTTCCGTATTTTACCTACAACACGGGAATCATAACTTCTGGAACCACACAGACTGTTACTTCTATCGCACTTGATGCGGATCTTGGTGCCGTCGTGTACTTGGCAGCAAATCCTGAGCCAGTGACGTTCTCAAGCTGGGCCGCGACTATTCCAAGCGCGCTTACTGAAGTGTTAGAAGTTTCAAATGCAGGAGCGCCAGACGCATCTATGGGCGCTGCTTGGGCGACCGTCTCAAGTGGTTCAGCAACAGGGGATGCGACGGTGACATTGAGTGCTAGTTCTGTGAATGCGACGGGTTTTCTTATTTCGCTTATCGAGGAGACTGCCTCAACTGATTATACGTTTGAAGTAACAGGCACCTTCACGGTACCAGCTGTAGTTACAACAGTTGATGTACAAGCATGGGCTGGGGGAGCAGGTGGAGGAACGGCAGCCGCTGGCGGCGGGGGAGGCGGCGGCGCTTATTCGGCTTCAACCGGTCTTTCGGTCACTCCGGCAGAAAATATAACCGTGACCGTTGGTTCAGGAGGAGGAGCAGGAAGTAACGGCAACGACAGTCATTTTAGGAATACATCCACCCTGCTTGCGAAAGGTGGGCTTACAACTGCAAATACTAATGGTGGTCAAGGAGGAAGTCAGGCTGCTGGTGTAGGAACCGCAAAGTTTTCTGGAGGCACCGGAGGTAATACTGCAGGTAGCAACGGCGGAGGCGGAGGCGGAGGTGCGGGAAGCACGGGTAATGGAGGTAACGGAAGTGGCAGCACTGCGGGAACAGGGACTTCGGTAGGGGGCGGTAATGGCGGTTCGGGAGCAATAGGTCTTGGCGCCAATGCCAACCCAGGTTCTTTCGCCGGCGGAGGCGGAGGCGGATCAAGTACGGAGGGTGCAGATGAAGCTGCAGGAGCAAATGGAAAAGTAGTTATTGTGCTTGGTGCCGCTGGCGGCGGAGGAACAAGTTCTCTCTCAAAACCCCCCAATAATCTTGGGCTCGTAGGCTACTGGAGTTTTAACGAAGCGACCTCGACCATCGCAACGGATTTTTCTGGCAATGGGAAGCAAGGCACACTCTCAACCGCAGGCACTGGTCTTCCACTTTGGACAAGCGGACGACGCGCCGCAGCGCTTGATTTTGATGGAACCGATGAATATGTGGCTGTCGGGAACGTCGGCAGTGGTATACAAACCGTTTCCTTTTGGCTGAAAGCAGACGACACCACCACAAGAAAAGTTATTGATTTAAACGGGACGGCACAAGTGGAGCTCGACGGCAGCTCTACCGTGACCGCAACGAGCTTCACCTCACCTACAATATACGTTGATGGCTCTACGGCTTCTGCGGTCGTCGATACCGAGTGGCACCATGTCGTAGTAACCACGGGCACCGGCATAAACGCCTCGGCAACGGACCTTGGTCGAGTGAGTAGTGGCTACTTTGACGGCAAGATTGACGAAGTGCGATTTTACAACCGTGCCCTGGGCGCGTCTGAGATCACGGCGCTCTCGAGAAGCGGCGCGGCGCGGCTCGCAGCGTCCTCAAAGACCCTAACGCAAAACACAACACTTGGCGCCGCAAACGGTCTTACGGGACTCTGGAGCTTCGACGGAGGGGAAATGAACTGGACCTCAGCAACTGCTGGTGTCGCCTACGATGGATCGGGGAACAACCTAACAGGAACACTCTCCAACATGAATCGTACGCTGACCCCTTCGATAGGAAAACTCGGCCAAGCTCTTGATTTCGATGGTTCTGACGATTTTGTAGACGTCGGCAACATCGGTACCGTACGGTCTGTCGCCTTTTGGCTCAAAGCTGACGACACGACGAGTAGGGAAATCATCAACATGGACGGCTCTATTCAAATTGAGCTCAATGGCAGTTCTGTCGTGACCGCAACCGGCTTTACCTCGCCTACGATATACGTTGACGGGGTAGTGGCCTCAACGGTGGATACCGAGTGGCACCACGTCGTGGTGACCACAGGAACCAATGTGGCTGCGTCCACTTTCCAAATTGGCCAAGCGGGGGCGAGTTTCTTTGACGGACGTGTTGATGACGTACGTTCGTATAGCCGTGCGCTCACTGCCGCAGAAGCAAAACAGCTCTATCTGCTCGGCCAAGTAAAAATAGTCCCCTAGCCAGCACAAAACCCAGCCTGAACCTCGAATGTCCAGGTTGATCCACTCCCCTGAATTACTCCAAGGTACGTTCGTTAATTGTATCGATTTCTATCGAGCGTAAATATTCGCTGACTTCTTTACGCATATCTCGACTTCGAAAGAAAGAAGTAGTTACTATGGAAGGAAAATTCTTAGTGCCACAATAGTCCAGGAAACTACTCCAACGGTACGTATCCAGATATTTCATTGCTGCCTGAGTATTTTTATAGATAACGCCCCTGTCTCGTTCGCGCCATTCTTTGAATCCTGGCAGATAATCAAGTGGGTTTAAATGAATATAAAGAAGTATGTATAGTTCATGCGCAGTGCGTTCAATGCGTATTTTCTTTGTACGACCTTGAAAGAGGGTACCTTGTCGTTCGTATTTCTCATTGAAATACTTTGCATACCCTACATTTAACTTCCTAAGAAAGAGAGAGATACCACCCTCAACTCTCTCTGAGAGCAATAAGTGGTAATGATTTTTCATGAGCACCCATCCATGTATATCAACAAGCCTCCTTTGCAAATATGGACTTACGATGTCCATATTTTCTGAATGTCTCTCGAACCGCTTCCCGCTGTTTGCATCAGTTGGCACAGTGTCGTTGAAGACATATAAATCGTGGATAAATCGCACATAGTCTATTTCCTCTTGGAATATATCTCTTTTATCGACTCCGCGATTTAGTACGTGGAAGAGTTCCATAGCATTAGCATACTATAAATATGGACATCGTAAGTCCATATATGGACTTACGATGTCCATATTTTCAAATGAATGGTGAAGGAGGATGGGGATAGTAGGTGTGCAGTGAGAGTACGTTAAGATTAGGGAATGAAAAAAATACGGGTAGCAATTAATGGACTGGGGCGGATTGGGCGTGCATTTGTGAGGCAGGCGTGGGCGCGCGAGGAGCTCGAGATTGTCGCGGTCAATGACCTCGGTTCGCTGGAGAATCTCGCATATCTTCTCAAATACGATACGGTGTATAAAAA
>JBASFO010000033.1:0-2929 GCA_049653065.1 Minisyncoccia bacterium | reverse complement strand
GAAGAGCGCTTATTGTCGAACTAGTGCTCGAACTCTATCAGATAGGGCGACTCCTGAATCCTTTTATGCCGACCACCAATGAAATCATAAAAAAAGCCGTTTTGGAGAACAAGAAACCGGAGAACCTGTTTCCCCGCTTGCCGGAAGGTACAGAAAGGCCTACTTAGCCGTAGTAGTGTGTTGACGTATGCACCAGTGTGTGCTAATATGAGTGTCGGTAGGTGGGGTCGTGGTTTGCGGAGGTACTCATGACCAAACTGAAAACGCCCTATGGATTTCTGGTCGTCGTCGAAGACGGCAGAGGCGAATCTCGATTCTCATTTGTAGAGTCGGAAACCGATCGGGGAGCATACGAGCTTGCTCGTCCTCGCGGTCCGGCGCTCCCCATGAGCTCGGTTCCCTCGCTTGCTGCCACGGCGAAGGCACTCTCTCTCATGCGTGCCGATGGGCATCGTCTGGTGAGAACAGTTCCATAAAAGAGTTGAGGCCGCGCAGCGATGCGCGGCCTCAGATATTTCATGGTATTGTCAGCCGCATGAGGTATTTTGATGCGCACTGCCACATCCAGTTCCCGCACTACGACGAAGACTCGCAGGAGCTCCTTGCGAAAATGAGAGAGGGGGAAGTCGGGGGACTTGTCGTTGGTGTTGACCGTGAATCGTCAGAAAAAGCTATAGCTACAACTTCTTTGTCCACGGCTGAAGCGCCCCTCTATGCAACGGTTGGGCTTCATCCAAACCACGATGATGAGTCGTTTGCTGTAGAAGCTTACAAAGTTCTCGCTGTTCATCCGAAGGTGGTGGCTATAGGGGAGTGTGGACTCGACTACTACCGACCGGAGGATGCGGAGTCAGCAAAGGGTTCGCAGAAAGAGTCTTTTTTGGCACACATAGAACTTGCCGCGGAACTTGATAAGCCTCTGATGCTTCATATACGCCCCTCGAAGGGCACGATGAACGCGTACGACGACGCACTAGAGATGCTCATAGAAGCGAGGGCGGTACACGGAGATAGAATCCGTGGTAATTCACATTTCCATACGGGAGATCTCGAGGTCTCGAAGCGACTTATCGATTTAGGCTTCACGTGCTCTTTCACCGCGGTGCTTACCTTTACTGCTGACTATGATGAAGTCGTTCGAACGCTCCCCCTTGAGAGCATACTTACCGAGACAGATTCTCCGTATGTTGCTCCTGCCGATAATCGTGGGAAGCGAAACGACCCGCTTGCCGTGCATCAGGTGGTGGCGGCACTGGCACGTATTCGCGGGGTAGACGAAGAGGTGATACGGCGAGCGGCACTTCTAAACGCTGTGCGTATTTTTAAACTCGGGAGCACACCCTAAGACCTCGTTTGCGGGCCAAGAGAGCCCATGCTAGGATGGCCCCACTATGGCAAAGAAGGAATCAGAGGTCCTCGTAGAAAATGAGGCGATGGAGGATAACCACGCGGAACCTCGCGTGTATGAACTTGGTTTTCATATAGACTCAGAACTTTCCGTTGAAGAAGCGCGAAAGGTATTTGAGCGCGTACGTACAACCATTGAAAAGGTAGGCACGCTCGTAGCTGTTGGCGATCCTCAGAAGATCCCTCTTGCGTATACCGTTTCTCGAACCGAGGTGGGAGAGCGCCGAGACTTTACCGCAAGCTTCTTTTCTTGGATTGCCTACGAAGCAGATGGGAAAGGTCACGAAGCCGTTCAAGAGTGCGCGCGCGGAGAAAACACCATCTTTCGTTTTATTGATATTCGTACCGACAAAGAAGCGGCACAGCACTTCGCTGAAATGCAGGAGATACTCGCTAAGGCTCCGGAAGCTGAACACAGTGAGGAGGAAGTATCTGATACCGAGATAGACAAAGCCCTCAAAGAAGTGAGCGTATAAGCCCCTCCGGCCCATTTGCTATACTGGTACGAGCGTAGGGGAGTGCATGAGCCTCCCTTTTCGCTCTTACACGCAGAACTAGTCTCAATTGAGATTGGTTCAATAAATCACTCTTCATATGTATCTCAACAAAGCATTTGTGTATGGGAATCTAACGCGCGACCCTGAAATGCGAGCGCTCCCGAGCGGTCAGCAGGTCGCAAACTTTAGCATTGCCACCAACCGAGTTTACAAAGACAAAGAGGGTCAGAAAAAAGAACAGGTGGAATACCACAACATTGTCGCTTTCGGCCGCCTCGCAGACCTTATTGGGCAGTACATGAAAAAAGGTCGACCTATTTTTATTGAAGGACGTATCCAAACACGCTCCTGGGAAAAGGATGGTGCAAAGCAGTATCGGACTGAAATCGTCACCGAGAATTTCCAATTTGGTCCAGGTGGTTCGCCTCCTGGTGGAGGTGGCGGGGGAGGTGCATCTCGTGGAGACGAAACAGAGCAGAAAGCGCCACAAGACTCGGGAGAGGCAATCCAGTATCCGGACGAGGAAATTAACCCGGAAGACATCCCATTTTAACTAGAATGTGGAAGGTGGTGGGTAGATGGAGGAGGATTCGTAAAAGCTTGCTTTTTCTCCTCCTACACGCTACTTTCTACATACTACTTACGAACCATGGCATACCAATCTCTGCGAGAGGAAATAGAAATAAAGAAATTCATCGACTATAAGGACATCGCGTACCTGCGGCAGTTCATAAGTCCCCATGCAAAAATGCTCTCGAAAAAGAGAACCGGCATGCCGTCCGACAAGCAGCGAGCCATCGCAATGGCGATAAAGCGGGCGCGGTACATGGCGTTTCTCCCCTACCTCTCGGCATAGAACGGTTCAAAAGACCCAGGTACTGCGTTACGGAGCCTCTCGATTTCTTCCGCCGTATAGGAGATACGTCTCCAGAACTCTTAGCTCCGCGCCTTGTATCTGGGACTTTTGAACTCACTCTATGTCGGCATAGAACGGTTCAAGAGTCCCACGTACTGCGTTGCGGAGC
>JBASFO010000032.1:0-7498 GCA_049653065.1 Minisyncoccia bacterium | reverse complement strand
TCGTCGGCACGAGTTTCTTTTCCTTGACGGCCGGTAAGGCGCTCTACAATCTCCTCGTCAGAAACCGCGACATGTACCGCCTTGAAGGGACGTCCTATAAAGGAGAGGGTCTCGACGATAAGCGCGGCTTCTCCGGGCTTTCGTCCTGAACCTTCAAAGATGAGGCCTTCGTTTGGAGAAGCTTCAAAGACCGCCTTTTGAAAGAGATAGATTGCAAACCACGGTGGCATCAAAAAACCGTTATCAATCGTTTCGCGTGTCTTTCTCCCCACCACACTCTCTTCTTTAGCTAGTGCACGAAATAAATCTCCCGTTGAGATAATCTTCCACCCGGTGTGCTCCGCAAGCATTTTTGCCTGCGTTCCCTTACCGCTTCCGGGTTTCCCTATAAATAAGACGATATTCAATTCCATGGAGCTGTCTTGGTTATACCATTCAGGCACCAAAAACCGAAAATGATTATGTTCTTCACTAAAGCCTAGTGCCTAAAGACTAGAGCCTAGTTTAATATTCGCGAAGAGAGGCCTGAGCATCCACCTTGCGTATAAAGTCAAGAAGCACCGTCACTGCAATAAGAAGCGCGGTGCCGCCGACAAGTATCGCCGAGACGCCTGTGATGCCTTGAATGATGAACGGAACGACGGCAATAATACCAAGGAAGAGGGAGCCTGGGAGGGTAATACGATTCACTACGTTTCCTATGTAGGTTTCCGTCTCGCGACCGGGACGCACCCCAGGAATAAATGCACCGCTTTTCTGGAGATTCTCTGCAACTTTGTGCGGTTCAAAGGTAATGGACGTGTAAAAGAACGTAAACATGACAACGAGAACAAAGTATACGCCGCCGTTTGCCCATGGATTTGCTACAAAGGCATTTACTGCTGTCATGATTCCTTCAAGTCCACCTACGCCTAGTGCGGAAAGCGCAGCAAGCACCATTTGCGGAAGCAAGAGAAGCGAGAGGGCAAAAATAATCGGAATAACTCCCGCCTGGAGGATACGGAGCGGAAGATAGGTCGCCGCGCCACTTTGCATGGCGCTCCCCCGAACCTGACGTGCATACGCGATAGGAATGGAGCGCTCCCCTTCTGAAACCACCACTACCGCATACACGGCAGCAAGCGCGAGCACTGTAAATCCAAGGTACGCAGGAATTTGCGCGGCGGTTGCCGTAAACAGAAGCTGGGAGAGTCCTGCGGGAAGTCCCGCGACGATACCCGCAAAGATAATGAGTGAAACACCATTGCCAATACCAAACTCAGTAATGAGTTCCCCAATCCACATAAGCAGCATAGAACCAGCCGCAACGAGAAATACGTTTACTGCAAAATCAAACGAGGAGAGAGTACCGATAACTCCCTGAAGTTCTAGGAACGAAAGAAATGCAACCCCCTGGAGAATGGCGAGCGGAATGGTAAGTGTGCGAGAGATGGCGATGAACTTGGTACGTCCTGCTTCGCCCTCCTCGCTATACATCTTCTTCACTTGCGGAAAGATAACCGTGCCAAGCTGCATAATGATTGAGGCGGTAATGTAGGGCCCAACTCCAAGCATGACTACTGAGAGGGTCGAGAACCCTCCTCCTGAGAAGATGGAAAGAAGACCGAAGAACTGGTTATTGGCAAAGAATTGCGCGAGACGTACCTCATCAACACCGGGAATAGGGACCGCCGCAAGTATGCGAAATGCCGCGAATGCCGCGAGAACAAAGAAGATCCGAAATCGGAGTACCTTATCTCCGAAAATAGCGTGAAGTTTGGAGAGTGCGCTACTCATAGTACTTAGGCGATAGAACCGCCGGCTTTTTCTACCGCTGCTTTTGCTGAGGCGGAGTAAGAAACTCCAGAAATCGAGAGTGCTTTAGAGAGCGTACCCGTACCAAGGATCTTTATACGGGGTGCACGAGCTGCCCGTGCGCGCACCACTCCTTTCTTCACGAGCACTGCCGGAGTTATAGTGTCTCCTGCGGAAAAGACCTCCTCGAGCGCTGAGAGGTTAACGGGCATAACAGCAGGACGAGGGCGTACGGTACGAGAACGATTTTTCCCATATCCGCGACGCTTCGGGATTTTCTTGATGAGATCGCGCATTTCGGGGCGCATCTTGCGGCCGGAGCGCGCCTTTTGACCTTTGGTACCGCGACCACTAGTTTTACCGCGTGTACCACCGCGCCCTACACGAGCGCTTTTGGTTTGTGCGGTCTTTCGAGAAAGAGTGTGTTGCTGCATATACGATGGTTAGGCGTTAGAACGAAGCTTTTTAAGTGCAACGATACTTGCCCTCGCGATGGCGAGTTTATTCTTCGTGCGTGAGAGAATCTTGCCGACCACATCTTTTACGCCCGCAAACTCAAGCACGGTACGCATAGCGCTCCCGGCCACAAGTCCACGACCCGGGGAGGGTATGAGGGTGAGAACCGAAGAGGCGTAGGAAGCGGAGACCTCGTGAGCAATAGAGCCCCCCTTGGTAAGCGGTACACTGATGAGCTTGCGCTTTGCGTCGCGTACCGCTTTGTCTATCGCAAGCGCGGTGTCTGCTCCCTTTCCAAGCCCCACCCCCACCCTTCCTTTTCGGTCCCCGATGACGACCGTCACACTAACGGAGAAGCGGCGACCACCCGCCATGACTCGCGCCACGCGACGTACATCAACGGTGACCTGATCAAACTCGCTGCGCTCTCGCGGAGCGCGCTCACGAGGACGACCGCCCCGTCCCTCGCGACGGCCACGGGTACGCGGAGCTTCCACCCTACCCTCCTGCACTGGGGTTTCCTCTACGGGCACTACGGGAACCTCTCCGGAAGCTACCGGCTCATGTATCTTTGTATCGGTCGTCATCGAGTCAGTCATACTCATTTAGAAAATAAGGCCTCCTGCGCGTGCAGCGTCTGCAAGCGATTTAATCTGTGCTGCGTACTGATAACCGCCCCGATCAAACACCACGGAAGACACCCCGAGCTTTTGTGCACGTTCCGCAATTGTTTTTCCTACCACTTCTGCCTGCTTTCCTAGAGAACCGGAAAACTCGCGTCCATGTGCTGCTGCCATCGTCTTTCCTGTATCGTCATTTATTAACTGTACTGAAATAAAACGATTGGACTTGTGAACCGCAAGTCGCGGACGCGCGAGGGTGCCAATTACTTTTGCGCGGACGCGTTTGTGGCGGCGGATGCGAGATGTTGCTTTGGTCATAGTCATACTTTAGACAGCTTTCTTGCCTTGCTTACGCAAAATCACTTCATCGTCATATTTGATGCCCTTGCCAAGATAAGGTTCCGGGGGTTTGACCGCACGTATCTCTGCGGCAAACTGTCCGACCCTCTGCTTGTCAGCACCTTCAACGGTGATGACGTTCTTTGCGACCACTGCGGTGAGGCCCTCGGGTACTGAGAGAGTAACAGGATGCGAAAACCCGACTGCAAAGACGAGATCCTTTCCTTTTTGTTCCACCTTGTATCCAACACCATTAAGCATGAGCGTCTTTTTAAAAGGGGTCTCGACTCCGTGAATCATTGCTTTTACGTGTGCTGCAAACGTGCCGGTGAGTGCCTTAGCAAGCTTGGTGGTGTTTTTGGGCGTAATCGAGACACCTTCGGGAAGCACCGTAATATCAATACATGAGTGAAAGGAGCGTGAAAGCACCTCTTTTACACCTTTCACTGTCACCATTCCGTCAGTCGAGGTTACGGTAACCTTCGAAGGAATGGGGATTGGTTTTTTGGCAAGACGAGACATAGCAAATTACCAAACTTCAAAAAGTGTCTCTCCTCCTGCGCGGACCTTTCGTGCCTCGCGGTCAGAAAGAATTCCGCGCGGCGTTGAGAGGATCATGGCACCAAGTCCATTCTTCACGGAGTGTGTAAACTTTGCAGGCGCATAGAGTCGGCGACCGGGTTTGCTGACACGCTTTACATCGTGAATTTTGTGGTCACCGCGCTCATCATAGGCGAGTGTAACCTCAAGTGTCTTCCGCTCCTTTTTTCCGGTTGAAACATCAGCGACAAATCCTAGCTCTTTGAGTTTCTTGGCAACGGCTTCAAGGAGATTTGAGTGAGGTACGGAAATATTCTTCTGACGTATAGCGCCAGCATTCTTGAGACGAATTATGAAATCTCCAACGCGGTCGGATACCATACTAGTTACCAAGAGGCCTTCTTTACACCAGGAATCTTGCCATCGCGTGCAAGTTCGCGGAATTGGATTCGAGAGAGCCCAAAAGCACGCAGGTACCCACGACTCCGGCCAGAAAGAGAGCAGCGGTTCTTCACGCGCACCGGAGAGGAGTTCTTAGGAAGCTTTTGCAGCCCTTCGTAGTCTCCCGCAGCCTTAAGAGCCGCACGCTTTTCTTTGAAGCGTTCGGTTAGTTTCGCCTTTTTGGCGTTACGAGCTATCTGAGATTTCTTTGCCATACAAAAAAAGCCGCTAGGGGCCGTAGGGAGCATAGTATCAATCTCGGTAAAGGGTGTCAACGCGTCGAGATTCTCGCCACAATGTATTCTCCATTAAGAAAGGGCGGCTCGTATTCTCGAGCCGCCCTCGTCGTTCCTTGGTATTTCACCAGTGCAGTGCAAAACGAAAGTCTGGTGACTCATAATCGTGGATGAAGTCTCCCCTTCCTCGACCATCGTGTACCACTTTTCGATACTCGAACGGACCGAACTGCCGCGTATAAATGAAGCGCGTGCGACCGAACATATCCCGCTCGATGGTTCGTGTTAGGGGGTCAACCGCAAGTTCCGACTCGTATGCAAGCGGTAACTCTCGTTCAAGTCGGTCTCCCGTGACTACGATTTCGTCATCGAAATTCGCCGTGATTCCTGGCGCCACAAATTCTTGGGCGCCCGCGTTGGCTGCAAATGCGAGGGTTCCAAGGAATACAAGAGTTTCTAGGGTACGCATCTCTATTCTCCTTTCGGTTAGAGACTTAGGAGAAAGCCTATGCTCTTTCTCTAAAATGTCAAAACACCCGTCCTGCTGCTACGAACGCAGTAGGACGGGTGTTCTTATGGATGTGTCTTTGGAATGAGTTCCAAAAGCTGCTGTACGAGCATGCGGCCTTCAAACCACAGGTCGTCTACAAAGTCGGCGATGGGTGCCACGTAGAACGCACCGATGCCAAGGCAGGCACCTATGAGCACGCAGATAAAGAGTACTTCTCGAGCGCGTAGGGGTTCCTTGTTGAGAGACGGCTCATAGAGCGGACGTCTCGTGTATCGCTTTGCCAAGGGACTTCTCCTTTCAAAAGAACTAGACATTTTTTGTACCACATTCCTATATAAAAGAAAGGCTCCCGCAGAGCGCGGGAACCTTTCTTACCCATTCGCTCGTTACTACTTTTTGAACGGAACCCCAAGATGACGGAAGAACGCGAGTGCGCTTGTCCGATCGTGTGCCGTGGTTACTACCGTTACCGCCAGACCAAACACATCTTTCAGATCCTCGTCGGAAGTTTCAGGGAAAATAGTATTCTCGCGGATACCTATCGTTAGGTTTCCCATTGAATCAACGGCGGATTCTGCTATGCCTCGGAAGTCGCGCGTGCGCGGAAGCGCGATGTGGATGAGTCTGTCGAGAAACTCAAACATACGCGCGCCACGAAGTGTGGCTTGATACCCTACGATATCTCCCTCACGCATCTTAAATTGCGCAATGGACTGCTTCGCGGGACGCGCGGACGGCTTTTGACCGGTGATGCGCGCGAGGCGCTCCTCAACGAGCTTGTTTCGATTCTTATCCCGTGCCTTCCCCGTACCCGAGGACACCACCACTTTCATAATACGCGGCGCCTCAAAGCGATTGGTATAGCCCTCTGTGGGAGAAAGAGCCTCGAAGGCTGTTTGTTGTCTTTGTTTTGAAAGCATCATAAGGTTTATGTTAGCGAGTCTTCGAGCTTAGAGAAACCTTATCCTGTGAGATACGGGAGTTAGCGACCTGCGCAGACTCCTGATTCTGTATTGCTTGTGCGATGATTGTCATAGTTTGATTCGTTATCTCACGGGGTGGCACATTACTTTGTCTTCTTTGAAGACACTACCGTTAGGTTCGACGCGTGAATAGGCATAGGACGCTCGACGATGCGGCCGGACTGTCCGCGGCCCGTGGAGCGCAGGTGACGCTTGCTCACATTAATCCCCTCTACCACGGCCCGATTTGCGCGCGGTAGTGCCCTCGTCACCTCTCCTTGCTTTCCCTTATCTTTGCCAGAAATCACCTTCACGGTGTCGCCCTTCTTTATCTTCATCTTGATCGCAGGAGGACGCGACGCGACGCGCGCGCGACGAGACGCGTGCTTCTCTCGATTCTTCCGTGCGGTTCCTTTGTTGTATTTCATATAGTTAGACGATCTCAGGCGCGAGAGACGCAATATTTTGCCAACCGCGCTCGGTCAATTCGCGCGCCACCGGACCAAAAACACGATTTCCTTTTGGTCCCATTTCCTTCCCCTGTTTCTCAATGATAACTACGGCGTTGTCATCAAAGCGCACATACGAGCCGTTCTTGCGGCGAAATGCTTTTCGTTGACGTACCACAACCGCCTTACATATATCCTTTTTCTTTGTGGGCTTACGCGGTTCTGCAGTCTGAATGGAAATAACGACCACGTCGCCTAGCCCCGCGTAGCGTCGCTTGCTTCCGCCGAGTACTTTGAATACCCGGCCGATTTTTGCGCCGGTGTTGTCTGCGACAGTGACGATAGAGCGATCGTGAATCATACAGAGGGACGATTAGATGGACGGAGCGAGGGCAAATGCCTTCCTCTTTGAGAGAGGGCGGCACGCCACGATAGTGACTTTCTGTCCTACCTCGGTGGTATTGCCCGGGTCGTGCACGAGGTATTTCTTGGTGCGCACCTGATACTTTTTGTACTTCGGGTGTTTGACGTAGCGAGACACTTCAACCGTAACGGTATCTTTCATCGCGGTCTTAACGACAACTCCCTTTAGGGTCTGCGGTTTTTTTGCCTTTGGTTCCATACTAGTGTGCATTAGAGAGCGTGCTGCGGCGCATTTCGGTATGTATACGAGCGATGTCGCGCCGTACCTTGCGAGGCGCGTTCACGTCCTTCGGGCGTGCGCCTGCAGCTTCAAAACGAAGCTTGCGGAGTTCCTCGCGCTTCTCTCCAAGGATTTTTACAAGCTCCTCGGCAGTCTTGTTAGTCAATGTTGATTTCTTTTTCATACGATTTTATGAGCCGCGAGCTATGACCGTGATTTTTACGGGGAGCTTTGCCCCTGCGCGGCGCATAGCGTCGCGCGCTGCCACTTCCTCGACACCATCAAGCTCAAAGAGTACGCGACCGGGACGCACCTCAAACACAAAGTGTTTTGGATCACCTTTACCCGAACCCATGCCTACTTCTGCAGGCTTTTGGGTTACCGGACGGTCTGGAAATATGCGAATCCAGAGCTTGCCTCCCTTCCCCGTCACACGGGTGAGTACTTTTCGTGCCGCTTCAATTTGGTTTGAAGTTACGCGCGCTGCGGTCGTCGCCTTCATAC
>JBASFO010000031.1:0-2477 GCA_049653065.1 Minisyncoccia bacterium | reverse complement strand
ACATCGTATGTCACTATATAGTGACATACGATGTTACTATTTTGTGTTTCCAAGCTATGGCCCGAGTGTACGGGCTTCCGCCATATGTGTATGCACATTACCCAGATGCATTGACACATATAGATATGCATGTCATCATAGAGCCCGGCTCAGATCTTCGTTACTGCAACCCCTGAAAGGAGGTGTGAGATGTCTTTGCCCAAAAAGACGATTGCGGACCGCCTGTTTGAGGTCCAGCTCGTCGGAGCAGTTATCTTCTGCGGCGCGCAATTCATGCGTTCGCTCGAGGACGTTCACGGCGTCAGCGTTGTCCAGTTCGCTCTTGCGACAGCCTTCGTGGTGTTTAATCTCCTGCTTGGCATAGGCGCTCACCGCGCCAAGCCAAGTCGGGTAACCATGCAGGCCATAGTGACGTACGTCGTGTGGGTAGTGATGCTCACCGCCGTTGTCGTCGCTGTCGCAACCAACCGAGAGTATCGGTGGAGCATTCAGGACAGTGTGATTCTTACGGTCGCTGCCGTCCTCACGGTCGGCACGCTCGGGATCGGCACACTCCTTAGAAAGCCGATCCGCGACCCAGTGACGCTCGCGTTCCTTGCGATAGCAAGTAAAAGCGTACCGCAGTTACTACTGGTCTGGATCATCCTTGACCAGGGTGGCTCAGGCATTCCGACGACGAGCATCATTGTCGGTCACTGCACCATCCTGATCCGCCTCGGCCAAATCTATTTCATGGTCCGTGAGGCAGGGTGGGAACGAAACCGGGTATGGCTCGCGGTTAGCGAAAGCGCCGCAGAGTTGACCTGGATCGCAGCGACCATTGCATGGCTCGTTATGCTCTAAAGCTCGCATCTACAAGGTGCGAGCTTCTTTTTATCGGCCTCCTCTTTAAACGTTGAGCAGCGTGCACTTCCCGTAAATATAGTAACATCGTATGTTACTATATTTATTTGGCTTGCGTCAGCCGCGGTGCGGACAACCAGCGAAGCAGCAGGGCCGCCGCTCCCCTTCCGCAAGTTCTTCGCGCGTCCGCCGTATCCGATCCTTTCTAGTCTCAGATTTCTTTGCGGATATGACCCAGCATATCCATTCATTTCGCGCGAGCGGCGTGATGTCTTCCCATGCTGCCTGTGCAAGGCGCGAAGAAGCGAGCACCTTCTTCAGGTCTGCAGGCATTTGGTGTACCGGGCCACTACCTTTTCGTAATTTTTTCATCTCGTTTACATCCTACAAGATACTACGCTCTCTTGGACGATATAACTCTCTCTCCTTACTTTAAGCGAATCAACTTTCCTTTTCGCTTTACGATATTTTTATAATCCCACTGTATGGTCTTTGCCTTCTTTAGCCACCGCTTCAAGTCCCGCACATTGATTTCCGTAGCATCCATATAGCGTACCTCTGCAGCCTTGAAGCTACCCTCAGGCTTAAGGCCTTTTTCTTTAAACGATTGCCCGCTCCAAAAGAGAAGTTGCACTGAATCCTTACGTTTTGAGTAGCCGACTACCGGATTCCCATCTTGAAACCACACGGCAGTCCTGTGCCATATCTTACTTTCAGCTTTTGAAAGACCGGCGGTAATCTCTTTTACGAGGACATTGCAGATCTTTCTATCATCCTTTGAGAGCGTTCTGTTATAAATGCGTATCTCTTTGTTCATAGAATCATGGATCTTGTTTATAATCCAAGCTGTTCGCGCGAGAGCGCACCCTCACGGAGCACATGGGGTGTAGGGCCGATGCAAGAAACTACCGTTGAAGGCATCGTTGAGGTGCGCGGACCGCCATCAATGATGAGCGCTATTTTATGGAGCTCGTGGCCGAAGTGGCGCATAAGAGCATCCGCAGTCTGCGGCACTGCGGTGCTGGTCTTATTCGCAGAGGTGGTTGTATAGGGATGCCCAAACACTTTTCCAAGCGCAAGACAAAACGCGTCATTGGGGACCCTGACTCCGATGGTGCCGTGGAGCATCACCGCCTCCGGCATATGCTTTGCGGTCATGACGAGGGTCAAGGGGCCAGGCAAGTGCGCATCAGCGAATTTCCGCGCAGTCTCGTTCATTTCAGCGCACGCATCAATATGGGCAACATCAGGGACAATGACTGATATCGGTTTCTTTCGTTCACGACCCTTCAATCCTTTTAGGAGTTCTAGCGCTCCAGGATTCCAGGGATCAACCCCAAGTCCGTATACCGTGTCGGTTGGATATGCGACAATACCGCCCTTGCGGAGCACGTCTGCGGCCCTCCGGGCCGCCGCTTCCGTATTCTTTCCATCAAGTTGAATCACTTCCATACCCGTTGAATAGTAACGCTCTTCGGGTTAATCTGCGAAGGTTAACTCTTGCGCGGTTAGCTCAGCTGGTTAGAGCGACCCCTTGACGTGGGGTAGGTCGTGGATTCGAATTCCTCACCGCGCACCCTAGTATTTATGAATCCCGTTGCACGACTTTTTATCGTCCCCTCGCTACTCACGGT
>JBASFO010000030.1:0-1588 GCA_049653065.1 Minisyncoccia bacterium | reverse complement strand
GGTCCGCGCTTTGCGCGGACCCCTCTTCTCTATTTTTTCCTAGGTTACTAACTTCCACACATCGCTCGCAGTCACTGCGAGCATAAGCAAGATGAGGAAAGCAAACCCTGCAGCGTTTATAGCTCCTGCGACAGCTGCGGGAATGGGGCGGCGTATGAGTGCCTCTATGAGCACAAAGAGAAGGCGCCCGCCGTCAAGCGCCGGGATGGGCAACAGGTTTATGAGTGCAAGGTTAATAGAAATAATGGCGGTGAGGGTCAAGAGCGCTGCAAGGCCGCTTTCTGACGCGTCCCCCACGGCACCTGCAATACCCACGGGACCTGAGACCGCTGCAAGATCCGCCGAAAACGTAAACACGGAAGCAAAAAACGCAAGGAGGCCAAGACCTATCTGCTTCGTCGCTTCAATGGTTATGAGCGCACCCTCATAGGGAGCTTGCCACCACGCAAGTGGCACCGTGCCTACCGCGGCGACTCCTACGCCAAGGCCCACTTTCTCTTTGTCTTCAGGTATCGCGCCTTTTTCTGGTGTTGCAGAAAGCGAGAGCGGCTCTCCCGCGCGCAAGAGAGAAAAGGTAATGGGAGAGGCGCCTTCATCTGCCACAAACGCCGTAAATGCTTCCGCCGAGACTTCACTAAATTTCGTTTCACCCACTGCTTCAAGGATGCGGTCGCCAGGCAGAAGGCCCGCGCGCGCCGCGGGAGATCCCTCAACCACTCGGGAAATGGCGAGCACTGCGTCCGGAGCGCTCCGTACCTCCTCGTCCGAGAGCGCACGGGGCATACCTATCGCAAGGGTGAGTGAAATGAGAACAAAGGCAAACACGAGGTTCATGAGGATCCCGGCGACGAGCACCAAGGCCTGCATGTATCGAGGCTTTGAGGTAAAGGAGCCGGGAGCATCCGCATCACCATCTTCACCGTAGATCTTTACAAAGCCGCCAAACGGGAGCCAATTCAGGGTGTACTCGGTTCCGCCGCGCTTCGCGAGCGTCATCGCTTTCGGCGGGTAGCCAAGACCAAATTCATCTACCCGCATCGAAAACCACTTGGCAACAAAAAAGTGCCCCAGCTCGTGGACCACAATCAAAACGATAAGAACAAGTATGAAAACAATAATCCCCATATTTCAAAGTGTACTACACCTGTCCCTGTTTAGCGTACTTTACTGAGAAGATGACACCGCAGAAATATAGTAACATCGTATGTCACTATATAGTGACATACGATGTTACTATATTCTTATAAAGACGGGGTGTTTGTGCGTTCTTTTCTGTTTAAGCAGCTTTTTTGTCTGCCGCGCGATCACGAAATTCATCGAGTGTGTTTCCTTCTCCAAGCTTCTCGATGAGAAAGAGCCTTCCCTCCGCATCGTACGCAGCATAGAGCGTAGAACCTCCATACTTCACATTCTCGCCTCGATGCTCCTGATAGATAGGTTGACTGATACGATCGAGTTTTACAATGGCACGACCGTGGAGAGGATTTCTGTCAGGATCACTGCCGCGCTGAAACTCGAGTACCCCACCGGTGCCGTGGCCCGAACCGCCAATAATTCCCTCGAAAGAGTGCCCGCCGTGCTGCCACAC
>JBASFO010000029.1:0-11904 GCA_049653065.1 Minisyncoccia bacterium | reverse complement strand
CGGCAAGTTCGGCAGGTCGCACGAGGACTTCGGCGCCATGCAAACGTGCAATCTCGGCAATTTCTGGATCCTCAGTGCTGACGAATACCCGCGTTATCTCGGGCGTACGAAGTGCCGCCTCTATCGTCCAAACGATGAGCGGCTTCCCCATGAGGGGACGGATGTTCTTCTTAGGGACCGCCTTCGACCCGCCCCGTGCAAGAATGAACGCATATACTTTCATGTTCGGAATAATACGGTCCTTACTCGCTCTATGCAAAGGGCCTTCGTTTGGTTAACGAAGGCCCTTCAAGGCTCGTGCAAGCCGCAGTTACGGCTTTTGGACGAAGTACTTTTTAGTCTCCGGATAGTACTCGGGTAGTATTCCGAGCGGACCGAGGTACTCGTCAATCGCCTTTGTGGCTCCCGGCCACTTGTACTGACCCCCGTTCTTCGGACCGCTCTCTCGGATGATTAGTTAGAGTGTAGCGGATGCGTGCAACTTCGCAAACGCTCTTGGCGCCATGCGAAGTGCAGAGTGAATACGGAGCGTGTTGTACACGTAAATCGTGCGATATATCTCTGCCGTTAACTCTCCAAGAGAGATGAATCGGTTTGGGTCTCCTAGCTCCACCTTGAATTTTCCATAGAAACTCTCTTGGTATCCGTTCTCCCACGGACATCCTTTCTTGCTTCTTGAGATTGAGATACCGAGGTTCGTCAACATCTCTTTGAACGACCGTGCATCGTATTCCACCCCGTTGTCGCTGTGGAAGAGTACGGGGCGTTCGTGGTTGAGCAGTGCTCCCCAGAGCGCTTGGGTGACCAATACAGTTCCTCCTCTCGTGCCAATGGCCACACCAACAATGGTTCTGGTGTACGCATCCATGGTGGATGCAATACGAATGTCTTTTTCTTTGAAATACACGTGCGTGAAGTCTGCGACCCATGCCTGATGCGGATACGCAGGAACGATGCGCATGAGGAGGTTTGGATATTCAATGGCTTGTTTCCTTGGTTTCTTCCAGCGTCTGCCACGTCTCCGGTATGCCTTGATACCAAAGAGACGCATCACTCGTTGCACTTTCTTCTTGTTCTCTTTGAGGTGGAGTGCGACTCTGCGGTATCCATACGAGGGGAAGGTTCTGAGTGTTTCTTCAATACGGCATTTGAGCTTCCAATCTTTGTCTGGCTGCTTCTTTTGATACCAGAAGGTTGAGCGAGCAACGTTCAAGAGACGCGCCGTCTGGCGCGTGCTGTATTCAGTTTCTTGGCTCACTTCTTTTTTGGGACTCAGAAAGCTTGAGGGTCATGAGACCAACAAGCCGAAGGAGTTCATCGTTTTCGCGCCTGAGTTTTGCAATCTCAAGCACCGAGGCATTGTTCTCTGTCTTGGCTCCCAGCCACTCATATATGGTGCTGGGGTGGAGTCCGTGTTCATTCGCAGCGTCGGTGACGGTGACTCCTTCGTTCTTGATGCGGTTAATGATTTGCTCTTTGACTTCGGCAGAGACGCGATGATGTTTCATGTATCAACATATTAACGGGTATTCCCACCCGAAAAAGTGGTTTGAAATTTGGGGGTCAGGTCACGGGTAGGAGGGAGCACGTTGCCACGTGGACGTGCCATACACGCCGCGTATTAGTCGAACTGGTGACGACCCCAGTTTACGAGCTTAGTTTTTCGGTGCTCGCGCGGCATTCGCGCAATCTTGGGATCTTCATACAAAGAATCATCATTGAAATGTGTCGTGGATACTTCCTCAAAGATGGCGCCACCCTCAGTCCAGAAGCGGTGCTTTACCCCGCGTTGCACCACGGCAACCTCGCCAGTGCGAAGCGTCTTGTGACGCCCATCAAGTTCAATCTCGAGCACACCAGAGAGGATATGAAATGCCTCTTCCTTCTTCTTATGGTGATGATAGGGATGGGATTGATTGGGAAGTTGCACAAGAATCTTTTTGCAGTACTCGCGATTGATGCAGTCGATGATTACCACACCATGGGTGTGGAAATTCTCAAGACCGTAGTGATGCGAAAGCTCAACCTCAAACTCGGGGGTGATGGGAATACCCGCTTCATGTAACATCCCTTTCACTGCGTGGATGGCTTGATAGATAACAGCCTTCGGCGAAAATACATTGGAACAGATCGCGGCCGCTATAGCTTCGTCTTTCTTATACGCCTTGTCCACGACGAGATCCTCCAAGAACTTTCCGCTTGCGAGCTGCTCGTCTTGTATCGGGAAGGCAAAATACACATCGGATGATTTGAGCTTCTGACCTTTGCGAAGTGGTTTCTTTGCAAAGACACCTCGCGAGAGCGTATCGAGATCGCGCCGTTCATCAGGATCAAGCGCCTTCTCGGCAGGATTTCCGAAAGCTGCTCGGGCACGCTCCCATGCAGAAACCCACGCCTCCGTCTGTTCAGGAGTCGAAGAGTATGTATTTAGCTTTATCTTCGCGGTAGCGACACCTACGTGCTTCTCAAAGATGCGTGCGCCTGCCATATATGCAAGCTGGATGTTCTCGATATTTTCCGGAGCTTCATGGGTCGAGAAACCGATCGTGAGGTTCGGATATCGTTTCGTGAGTCGGGTAATGATGCCGAGCTGAAGCTTCTCGGTCGGTGTCGGGTAAATCGCAACACAATGCATCACGGCAAAATGAACGTAGCGATGATCGAGGAAAGTAACGAGTTGATCGATCTCCTTTAGGGAAAGTCCACCGGTCGAAGCGATAACGGGCTTGCCTGCAGCAGCGATTTTCTCAAGGAGTGGAAAATCGGTCGCAGAACAACTGGCGACTTTGAGAATATCGATATCGAGCTTATCAGCGGTGTCAACTGATTTTTCATCAAACGGAGTTGCCATGACTATGAGCCCCTCGGTGTGGGCTGCAGCAATAAGCTCCTTGAACTCTCGGTCGGAGAGTCGCGTCGACTGAAATCGCGGCACATGTTTGTTGTCGCTCTTTTTCTTGTGGGACGGATGGATAAAGGTATCAAGGTCGCGGAACTGAAACTTGATAGCAGCCTTGAGGTGGTGACGACGCGCAATGTCGCCAATCGCCTTAATAATCTTTTTCCCATGCGCAACATCACCTTGGTGGTTGTTGGCCATTTCGAAGGTGAACAAATCCGCAAAATCGAAGCGTTCCTTGGTATCGAGCATATGCTGTGGTTTGGATACTGTACCATTTTTTTTAGTCTCGAGGAGGTTCCTAATACTCAGAAATGTGTCATGATAATTCCGGGTAATTCTGCCCTTTAGCTTCTATCAAATGGAGGCGTAATTGAAGAAGGTATTATTAGTGGCCAATGACGTTGGCCCGACTAAGGCACTTTCATGCATTCGTGAAGTGCTGGGTGCACAAACTCGAGTGACCGTCCTATCTGGCGGCACGTACGACGAACCCAAAGGTGCTGAACTTGAAACGCTCATGGCCCATACAGACATCGCTCTCATCGGCATGTCCTCCCCTGCAGCAAATGCAGGCGTCGAAATCAGAGTGGCTCGGACGATGCATGCGGCCGGAAAGCCGTTTGCACTCTTTGCCGACACGTTCGGCGCATGGCAGCGGGAGTGGTTTGCGCCACTACGAGACTTGGCAACGTCAGTCGGACTCCATGCCCTCTGTCGCCTGATTCCGGTAGTCGATTGTCGTGTACCGCTCATTGATGGGTACATTCTTCGAGAAACGGGAGGATGGCAGTGCACACCCCACGGCTTTGGCGCTACGGTACATACGGAGGCACTGTTCCTCCGAACAGTGCTCAAAGAAAAGTGGGCTGTGCGAGAACCGTTCCTCAGGCAAAGTCCTGGGGTAAGTGCCCGGCAGATTGTCGACGCACTCCTTGTCTATGCACGCTGATGCATAGTAAGAGACTCTCAAAGGCGCGCCGCAGAGTGGCGCGCCTTTTCTTATGGATCTTTCTTGCGGGCGAGTGCGATGAGGCTTATGCCAAACGGAAGCGGCGAAAGGCGCATGAGATATGTTTCTATGCGGACGACGCCATAGAGGAACTGATCAATGATGCGCGGGACGTGAAATGAAGTCTCGCCAGAGCGACCGAGAAGCCGCGCGAGCGCGGCAGGAGCAAAGAGCAGCATATTCCAAAACGAGAGGAATGGTACCGACAGGGACGCATCGGTAAGCGCATGAAGAAGCGTGCGAGAGGTATAGCGGCGAAAATGGTGGTGGGTCACATCGTGCGTGCTCCAAAGAAACGGCATCGCGGGTACGGTGATGAGGAGCATGCCGCCTGGCCTCAGCGCATCGTGTGCCTTGCGCAGAAATCCACCATCATCCTCAATGTGCTCAAGAACATCAAAGAGTGCGATGAGATCGTACTTCTCTTGCAGTGCGTCCTCAGGCGAGTCGAAGACCCTCACGTAGCCGCGTAGAGTCGCTTCCTTCCGTGCTGATGCTTCTGGTTCAAACGCATACACCTCCCCATAGTGCGCAAGCGTTTTTTGCATACCGCCGTATCCCGCACCAAAATCAAGAATACGCGCATCACCGGGAAGCGTAACGCGGCGTAACGCTTCACGAACTACGGCGGTACGCCCCCTATACCACCAGATAGACTCGAGTCCATGCAAAAGTTTGAAAGCACCCTTATCCATAGGTTTTTCTCAATCGATTACGAATACGAAGGAAGGCCGCAACTGCAGCAATGCCGTCGCGAACGACTCGCAGCTTACTTTTTCTTCCAGGATAGCGAAACTCCTGCCAGGAAATCGGAAGCTCGGCGATAGTAAGTCCCGCGCGCTCAGCGCGCGCAAGCCACTCAATCTCAAAAAACCATCCAGTTTCTTCGCAGAGACGCAGATGCTTTAGACCTTCGCGGTTTGTAAACTTTATCCCGCACTGGCTGTCGCGCACCCGAATACCAACCATGAGTTGCCGCAGCGCGTTAAATGCGCGCGAACTTAGTGTGCGCAGGAAACTTCGATCAATTTTTGCATCAGGATGGAGTCGCGAGCCAATCGCAATGTGTGCACCCGAGGAGAGGGCTGCAATAAGTGACGTGGCATGAATTGGATCGGCGGACAAATCAGCATCAACGAATCCAAAAAGTTCCGCATCGGAGTTCTGCGCCGCCGCGACTATCGCGGCACCCTTCCCTTTCACCCCAACATCGATAACGAGCACATCAGGGTGGCCTAGGGCACGCACCACCTCTCCCGTGCCATCCGTAGACGCGTTATCAACAACAAGGACACGACCTTCGACGCCGGGAATTGACGCAAGTGCTTCTCGCACTACACGAACGCTCTCCGCGATAATAGGTACCTCGTTATAGGCTGGTATGGCGAAATCAACGCGCATTCTTCCATCTAAACATATTGAGGAGATGAAGGCACGCAGGAGCGGCAAGCAGGTAGAGCAGTGGCAGCATTGGAAGCCGGAGCCGCGACTCAACCCCGAGTCCTATCGCGGTTGCGGCAAGCGCAGAGAGGCCGATAAGAATGAGGAATACATACCGGATGGGATGACGTACCAGGAAGAACCCAATCACGGCGAGTACGAGCGTCGCGAAGGTCCATACGCGCCCGAGAATAGGAATAAAGTACTGGCGTGAAAGTTCAGAGACGATATCGGGAAGTGCGGCGACACCTTTTTGCATAAGGAGAAATGTGGGAGAGACGTGCGGTATGTCGGTGTCGGCAGGAATAAGGAGGAAGCGGCGCAACTGGTAGTAGTAGCCGTCTTGGAGAAAATAGGAGGCGAGCAGTGTAGCTTCAAGTTTTACCACGAGCGCTTTCTTCTCCCACATCTCGGCAAGTGCGTACGTGCGAAGCGCTGGTGCAGACGCGGGGTTATCGATAGCGTCAGTGGCGATTCCCGTCTCCTGCGCATTTTGTTTCAAAAGTTTCTTCTCAACACTAAACTCTGTATGGTTTTCTATTGCGCGCAGACTGGCTAGATAGTCGGTATAGATGTTGCGCCACCCTGCTCCGGATATCGCCACGACGCCAGTGACGGCATGAGTGCGCATAAACCACGGGACAAGTACGGCGGCACACAGTACCAGTGAAATACCTATAATGCGTAGATACTCCTTGCGACGAATAACTGCGTAGAAAAGAATGAGTAGAAATACTACGGCAAACACAGGCAAGAACCCGGGTTTTATGAGTATCGAAAAGCCTATGAGTGCTCCGGAGAACGCAGCAAGAAGTAATGAACGCCGCTCATACGCTGCAAAAAGTATGGCGAGACCGCCGTAAGCCGCGAGTATAAAGGGCATCTCCGTTTGTGGAAGGATGCTGAAAAACACGAGGTGCGGCTCAAAGGCGACGAGGCCCGCGGCAAGAAGCGCAGCAGAAACCGACAGGAATCGCTTCCCTAGCAGGTACGTGAAGGTCGGCAACAGTACACCCCCGAGAATTGCGAGAAGTACAAAATACGCGGCAAATCCGCCATCAGTGCGAGCAAACGGACTGAGGAGAAGTGGGAGTCCTGGGGTACGGAACACTTCTGGGAAAAACTCTCCGGTATCGCTCACACTGACAAAGCCGTTTCCTTCTGCAAGGTTCGTCGCAAGCTCTCGGTATCCATACGCATCCCCGTAGACGAGAGGGTTCACGCCCTCTTCGGCAAGTACGTGGAATAGTGTGGCGAGCCGCAAGAGTACGGCACACACGATGATAAACCCGAGTATCTCGCGCGGTCGAGCCTCCTCGCCCGAAGCGCGCTCTTTAAAGATTGAGAGTTTGAATACCAGAAAATTAAAAAGGGCGAGTGCACCTATCACGAGCGCAATAACGGGAAGATACCACTGTACGCCCACAATTGAAGTAATGAGTTGTACGGTCGCTCCTTGCAAGAAAGCCATGATAATGCCATAGAAAAGAAAAACGGTGAGGCGCCGCAGGTGGTCGTGTTTTGTTTTAAATACGGCGAGAGTGTATGCGACAAAATTAAAGAGAAGATTGACCGCGATACCGACCAGGTAGGCGCTAAAGTAGTGCTCCACTCCCACCACAAAAGTCGTGATACCCCACGTAATGAGAAGTGAGAGGAGCGCCCCTGTCGCGCCCGTGAGCAGGAAGCGTACAAAGAGCGCGGCGAGAGCGTTCATGAAAGCAACGATAGCACGGCCTCTGCGGTACGCTCTGCAGAATGCCCGTCAGTTTTATAGAGAAGTTTTGTGGTGAGGAGCGCCCGTTCCTCTTTCAGATACTCCGGGTCTTTAAGGAAGCGACTGAGCGTCGTTTCAAGTTCGTCATGACTCTTGACGAGGGGTGCTGCACCCGTTTGTACCACGCTCCTATAGTGTTCACGCTCGTATATACGCGCGACCGAATCCCAGTACGGGAGTGTATGGTTTCCTTCATAGGCGATGAGTACCGTTGGTTTCCCGAGTGCCGCTCCGTCGAGCGTCAACGTTGACTCGGTATTGACGATAACGTCACTGTGGAAAATGGAATTCGCGAGATGCGCAATGTCCTTGTCGGTAAACGTCCACTGGTACACGTTGGCGATACCCATATCAATCGAAAATTCACGACCGGAAGAAAAGTGTGTACCGGGGCGATTCATGACAATATGGCGGTAGCTCGTACCCTCACTCCCGTCCGCATATTTTGGGTGAAGTCGAGCAAGCACCTGTACCTTCATCGGGAAATGTCCCGCTTCAATGCGCCTATCAAGCTCAGCAAGTATTTCTTTGGTGTAGGGCGTTTTCCAATCTCCCGGTACCGCGACGAGAATAATACGCTTCTCTCTGTCAAGCCCGAGTTCTTTACAAAACACCTCACGCGAGAGCTTCCAATCATCTCGCGCATACACATCAAACTGCGGAAACCCGGTCACCACGACGCGGCTCGGCGCGTAGTCCCCTATCTTCACGGCTTCTTGGCGATTGATATCATTAAAAACAAGGAGGCGGTCGGCTTTCACTCGTGTGAATGCTTTTGTTGTAAGCACATCCCAACTCTTAGCGGTTGCAATGGTAGGAATGCCGCGCCGCTTTGCGGCGCGCAAAAGCAGCAAATCTTCCGGAGAAAACATATTCGGTGTAAACACGAGATCGGGTGTGTATTTCGTAAAGTACGCGTCACAATAGGAATCTCTAGAGAGTGCGTAGATTCCTCGGAGAAACTCGCGCCACAGTCGTACGTTTCCAAGAAATCCGCAGAGCGACTCAATCGCGTAGCGCACCATATTCTTATGACTTCGATACTTAGTGTACCGGCGAATAAACGCGGAGTGCGTCGGGAGCGTGTTCCAACCGAGATGGTACCAGAGTGCTTCAAGCTTTGTCATGGCACCCGGAAGTAGCTCCACGATGACGTTGTCCTTCTCAAAATGCTCCTTGTAGTAAGGTAGACGGTCAGGTACGCGCACCAGAAGCACCAATCGATTCCCGGAGGCTTTGAGACGTTCAAAAACTCCAGAGCGCAGTATCACCTTCTCTGTATCGCCATCGTAAACCGTTATGAAGATAGTCTTCATACTGAAGCTTCCACTCTACGTACGAAGAGGTTTATGTGACCTTGCCCCGTTGGGGTTCCTATAAGTGGGTGGATTGTTCCGTGAGGGTCGATGCTAAATATCTCGTATCCTAACGCACGTATCGCCGCAAGATATACTTCTCCTGCTCCAACTTCCCTATCAAGTAAGGTAAAGGAGTATTCAACGGTTGCGGCCTTCGGCCGTGATCCTTGTAATACATCGAGTTCCCCTCCCTCAACATCAATCTTCGCTATATCAATATCAGGTGGAAGCAGCACTCCTTGTACAGAAGCGACAACGCCGCCCTGTTCACTCCGAGCAGTTGAGTTGCGCCCTGAACCAAGCGACCCGTAAAGCTTCACCTCCCTTTCTTCATCTGTTACCGCTTCTTGATGTAAGAGTATATTTGCTCTACGCCGCTTCTTAAGATGATACTTTGCCCCTTTCTCCAATCTAGAAAAAGAGCGCGGATCAGGTTCGTAGGCATGTACCATTCCCTCAGAACCCACAAGGTCCGAGAACATGAGCGTATACCAGCCCACATTGGCTCCGACATCTGCAACACGCATACCGGGTCGTATGTACTTCTCAAAGAAGCGCGCAGTTTCCGTCTCATGCGGCTTGAATAGAGAGAGCGGTTTCCATCCCCACAGCGTGCGGCCGTTATAGGTAAGAGCAATGGGCCAGGGCCGATTGAGAAGCTTGTATATGCCTTTCTTTATGGCTGACCACATAATCCCCGATAGCATACCACTACACGAAGGTAGAAATGGTATACGAAAAAACCGCCCAGAAATCAGAGCGGTTTCCTCTTCGGTTATGATTTAATCTTTTATTACAATCTTGTCCCAGTAGAGATTCTCCGACTCAGAAGATGAGGAATTGCCACGAAGCCACACCGTGTCGACCGAATCTACCGGAGTGATGAAGCCGAACCACTGCGTGTACGGCGCACCATCGATAGACACGCGATACTGGTCAGTAACCGTGTCAAATTCCATGGTTACCTCGCCAAACGTCCCAATCGTGTATGGAGCGATAAGAATCTCGGTGCCGCCTTCACGGACAAACCACCCACGTCCCTGCTGAACATCAGAACCAAGGAAGACGGTCGTCGCCCACGTATCTCCAGAACGTAATGAGAATGAGGGTGCTTGGTAGATTCCATCTTTGCCCATGTGAAACGAGACTGTGCCAACAGTAAGAGCTGGGAACGCACGCGTCGCGTCAGGCTCATACGCTGGAATCATAGTTACGCGAGCGGCTTTTGAGCCTTCGGGAACGACATCGCTTTGTACTTGGAAAAGCGCGTCAGCAACCCACGAAGCACTCCATCCCGTACCGCCGCTTTGTCCTTGCAATCCTCCCACCGAGCTTGCATTAAACGTGTCTTTTGCGATAAGTGCTGCCGATGCGGTCGAAGGAACGAGCAACGAGAGGCCAAGAACCGCAAGCGCAATTGATTTTGTATTCATAGTAATTTCTTGTGTACGTACTATACGCACTAATGGTACTAATGTGTGTACTGATATTCTGACATTACTTTATTATGACGATCGTCATAATAAAGTAATGGGATATCTTCAGAGGTAAAGACACCTACATGCAGGATACCGTACTACCCCCCCCCTACGCGTCAATCTCTTTTCTTTAACATATAGAACGCAGTCCTGCCAAATAGTTTGTTCTCAGGATACGTACATCTCGCAAAGAACCGATAGGGAAATTCGCCAAACATATACTCTCGAGCTATGAGTTCAAAGTACTTTTCTGCGCCTTTCGAGAGAAGGTAGTGTGCAAACAGCATGATATGGTCATTTCCATCAAGGAATCGGTAGAAGCGACCGCGTAAGAGAAAAGATATTTTATTGAATAGATGGTCTGGATTTGGAGTTGAGAGTATGAGTATTCCGCCGGGCTTTACAATGCGCGCGCACTCGCGAAGGAAATGATACGGATTCTCGAGGTGCTCGATAACTTCGATCGAGGTAAGCGCATCAAATGATGCATTTTCGTAGGGAAAGCGATCGGTACTAAAGTCAAAGACTTTGAAACTTCCTGTCGGTCGACCGTGTGATAAATAATCAGCAATATCGGCTCCGTGGGTTTCCTGTATCCCGATGGACTCGAGTATCGGGAAGATGCGTCCGCTTGAAGAGCCGAGGTCAAGCACACTGCCACCTTGTGGAAGATAGCGGGCTAAGATGGTAGCGGTACGAGGGTTGAGGAGTTCGCCATAGTTAACCCGTTTATAGATATCCTTGATTCGCGTATGCTCCCGAGTACGCTCAGAGCGCAGAAGGTACGGGGGCGCTACCTGTCGCTTAGTGTCTTCCATGGCTCTATCCTACCGGACCGGTCGTACGGGAGGTACGAAATACGCGCGCAAGAAGCGGAATCTTACCGACAATCTCAAGGAACGCAGACCGCTCTTCCGGCGAGATTTTCATGAATTCTCGCAACGAGAAATCAAGGAGGAGTCCGACGCGCCTAAGACGCAGGTACCGCTCGAGGGTACTGAGAATATTTATGAGAATACTTGAAGCGGCGATGCCAAGGAGTCCGAACAGAAAAATGGAAAACGGGAGGACAAGTATAGTCAGGACGAGTTTTACAACGACGGAGATCGTATACGCAAACTGCGCCTTGAGCGCCGCGAAGACCGGAGTAAATATGCCGCTGACGCTCGTCGGGATGAGTACCAGGAGCATGAGGAGTGTCAGAGAAACTGCACTCGAATATTTCGGAAGAAGCCAAATAAGAAGTGGGAGCAGCAGGGCTGCAAGAGCGATGAGTCCGACCGAGAGGATAAGTTGCGCCTTTGCTGAGGCGGTGATAAGGCGTACAAGTTTCTTCCGGTCGTCAGCGTACTTAGGCGCAAGTGCCCCAAGCACGTCCGAGAAAGAGAAAAGGGACGAGACATTGCTCATAATACCGGTCGCAAATGAGTAGAGACCCACGGCCTCCGTACCAAGCATGAGTTTGATGATCCAAAGCTGCGCGTTTTGCATGAGTGTTCCGGCGTAGCCTGCAGCAACACTCCACTTGCGGTGACTGCCAAGAATGCGCCAGAACTCACGCGATCCTTCAGACACTGCGCCTGCAAAGACTTGATAGCCCGAATATGTCCGAAGCGAAAACAAAAGTATCGCGGCCGCTTGAGACGCGAGAAACGCATAGAAAACGCCAAGAGGACCAAGGGACAGTACATAGAAACAGATGATGAGCGCGGCGGTCTTTGCAACTTCCTCGACCATCGGATAGAGCGCCTGATCAACGAGGCGCACATGCACACTCGTCATAAGGAGCGAGATGATGCGGAGCGGCGAGAGAAGAAAAGAAAACGAGACGACTTGCAAAAAGAGTACGATGGATGGATTCCCGAAAAGCGAGGCGACAGATGCAGCACCAAAGAAGAGGATGATGAACGCAGAAAGCGACACAACCGTAAGAAATGAGC
>JBASFO010000028.1:0-3857 GCA_049653065.1 Minisyncoccia bacterium | reverse complement strand
TAGCTCAGTTGGTAGAGCAACTCCCTCTTAAGGAGATGGTCCCTGGTTCGAGCCCAGGTAGGTGCACCCGAGAAGAAACGACGTACAGACGTCGTTTCTTCATACGGGTGCAGGGCAGAGCGATGTTTTGCGTTCTGACGCAAAACCGCGAGCCGGGGTCGAGAATGCAAGCGTACTAGCGAATACTTGGAGCAATTCAGCCGCAACTCGTGACCATCCGAGAAGAAACGACGTACAGACGTCGTTTCTTCATATAGTGATCTGAAACGTTTGGTGCCGGGGGTGGGAGTTGAACCCACACGAGCTTTTAACGGCTCAAGGGATTTTAAGTCCCTCGCGTATAACCAGTTTCGCCACCCCGGCAATTCGTCTTATTTCTACCACGATGAGTAGGTTTTAGGCTATGGCAGTTTGGACAAAGAATACGAAGATTCTCTATTCGGTTATCATGCCTGTCACCATTGACGTGATCCAATTCTACAGGAATACGTTCTGCTCTCGTGCCTCTTTCGAGGACTCAAGAGGCCCGAGCGGGAATTGAACCCGCGCATGTGAGTTTTGCAGACTCATGCGTTACCACTTCGCCATCGGGCCGGTGTCTTGATACTAGCGCGCTTTATCTCCACACGAAAGCGCGCCTACCAAGAAATCAAATATAGTAACATCGTATGTTACTATATTTGAGACACGTACGTGAGAGTACTACAGTCCTCGACTAATATCATCGAGATGCTGCCGGTGCTTCTCGCCTAGGTCTGCAGCAAAGGTGACACGGGGGAGAAAAGAGAAACGAGACTCTTTCTTTAGGTACGCGCGAAATTGCTCGGTGTGGCGTGAGAGAAATAAAAGTGCGTGGTCCATGTGCTCATCTGGAAAGACACTTACATAAATAACGGCATTTCTATCGTTTCCCAATTCTGCTCTGGTCGGGGTGATGAGCGTCTCGCGCCCCGCTTCTCGCGCAATGTAATTTCCGGCGAGATGGACTAGCAGGGATGCGGTGCGTTCGTCTTTTATCGACATAGCGTTAGTTCTCGACTACGCGGAATGCAACGAGCACGTCGCCACCCGCGACCTCAGTTTTCGATTCTAGCTGAAGACCAAACTCGCCCTCGACATGTATCTCTTTGACGTCGGCTTTCGCTACCTGGAGATTCAAGAGCTTGCCACGACCGAGTTCTATATCGCGGCGCACTACGCGTACGAGATCGCCCACCGACAGCGCCCCCGAGAGGTGGCGCGCACCGAGCACCTGTTTTACGCCTGATAGAGAAAACGACTTGAGCACTTTTGCCTCTCCGAGTGTCTCCTCGCTGCGTACTTTGGGAGATCGCTCTTCAAGGAGTTTTTGTACTCTCTCTTCTAGCTCATAAATAATGTTGAAAGATTCTATGGATACCTGGGTCCGCTCCGCGAGGTCGCGCGCCAGAGCTTCGGTGCGTACATGAAAGCCGATGATTACGGCGCCTCCCGCTGCTGCAGTTTTCACATCACTCTCTGAGACGGCACCAATACCCGTTCCCACGATGCGGAGCACAACGCGCTCATGGCTCTGCTTTTCAAGGAGTGAGGAGACCGCTTCTACTGATCCGGTGACGTCCGCTTTTATAAGAAGCGGAAGAATTGCTTTTCCTGTATCAAGGACAGGTGCGGTCCTGCTTTTCTCTTTAGGGTTTGCCAAGGCCTTCTCCGCATCTTTCTTAGATGCATAGGACGAAAACATCTCTCCCGCGCCGGGGAGTGTGTTCCACCCGGCAATAGATACTGGTTCTGAAGGTCCCGCAGACGCTATGCGGCTTCCCTGAAAATCCTCGATAAAGCGCACGGGGGCCATTGTAGAACCCGCAACCACAAACATACCAGTCGCGAGGGAGCCGTCCTTCACGATAAGAGTTGCAGCACTGCCTTTTCGTGGATCTTGAGACGACTCGAGGACAAATCCAGAAGCGGGTGCGGAGGGATGTGCAGAAAGTTCTGCAAGGTCTGCTGAGAGGAGCACGAGGTCGAGGAGTTCCGGAACGCCCTCACCGGTTTTTGACGAGACACCTGCAAACGCAATTGAGCCTCCGAGTCCCTCAAGATAGATTCCTGCTTCAAGTGCTGAGATTTTTGAGCGCTCCACGTCTGCGCCATTTTTATCAATCTTCGTAAGTGCTACCACGAACGGTATTCCCGTCGCCGTAATTTCTGCAAACGCTTCGGCGGTTTGCGGCTTCACACCTTCGTCTGCTGCGATGACGAGAATGGCGATGTCGGCGGCTGCGGCGCCTCGAGCACGCAGCGCCTTGAATGCTTCATGTCCGGGAGTATCGAGAAAGGTGATACGGCGCTCCACTCCTTCATAGGTGTGGGAGGCAACATAGGCAGAGACGTGCTGAGTGATGCCGCCCGCCTCTCCTGCAGTCACGTTTGATTTTCGTATGTAATCGAGCAGGGATGATTTTCCATGGTCGATATGGCCCATGACGGCCACTATGGGTGGGCGAGAAGATACTGCCATAATGCAATAGACACTAGCACGATAGGGCAGTATAGGATAGAACGAGTATATGAAACGCACGTATCTTGACTTTGCGGCCGCCGCTCCGGTGCTTCCGGAGGCCAGGCGCGCCTTTCTCCGTGCGCTTGCCTCGTACGGTAATCCCTCCTCTTTTCATGAGGAAGGAAGGAAGGCGCGGGAGATTCTGGAAGGCGCGCGTCGACACATTGCACGTATCATAGGTGTCGAAGCACATAGTGTCCTCTTCACCTCCGGCGCAACGGAAGGAAACGCACTCGCCATCGAGGGACATTTCCGGGCTCGTATAGCCTCGGGAGAGAGACCGGAAACGCTTCGCATGCTGTACCTTCCAGGTGCGCACGCCTCTTTGATGGGAGCGGTCGCACGCGTCGCGGCGCTTGGGGTTAGCACCAAGCCACTCGTTCTTGCTGGAAGCGCCCTTAATTTCGACCTTCTCAAAGAGGAACTTCGCGAGGGCGTTGCGCTTATTGCGGTTGAAGCGGTTTCCGCGGAAACTGGGGTGCGCTTTGATACGCGCGGCATACGCCGCGCGATAGACACCGTAGGCGCACCAGGAAAGACTTTTCTTCATGTTGACGGGAGTCAACTCCCCTTGATTGAATCTTGTGTGCGCACGAGGCTTGGTGCAGATTTACTTACCCTTGATGCGCAAAAGGTGGGAGGCATTCGGGGTGTTGGGGTGCTCATTCGTCAACGAGGAACTCCTCTCTCCCCGCTTGTTCTTGGCGGAGGACAGGAGGAGGGGATGCGTCCCGGTACTCCCTCGCCCGCGCTCGCCTGCGCTTTCGCAGTCGCGCTCACCACAGCTTCGGAAACCCATGAGCGGTTTTTCGCGCGGGCCACGCATCTGCGAGCAAAGTTTCTTGCGCGCATACTCCCCATTGAAAACCTAATGGTAAATGAAGGAGAAAAACAAGCGCCACACATCGTGAATGTGTCGCTCCTCTCCTGCGACACCGATTACCTCCTCGCACTTCTTGATGCGCGCGGGTTTGCAGTCTCCACAAAGAGCGCGTGTGAATCTGACTCCGCAGAAGGTTCGCGTGCGGTGCTAGCGCAAATGGGAGACGCAGCGCGCGCTCGTTCGACTCTACGGATTTCGTGGGGACGAGAAACCGCCGAAGCGGACCTTATACGGTTTGCGGATGCACTCATACATTCAGTCTCATTCATGAATCGCACCTCCGTGTAAATGGTATACTCCCTTCTATGGATATAGAAGATCTCTCAAAATCACAGCTTCTCCTCCTCACTATTTTGGTAAACTTTGTCGTGTCTATTGCGACAGGAGTACTAACCGTCTCTCTCCTTGATGAAGCACCGACTACAGTAACTC
>JBASFO010000027.1:0-5607 GCA_049653065.1 Minisyncoccia bacterium | reverse complement strand
GGACATATCTTCTCTCGCGAGGATTTTTGAGAGAAGCTCCAAAACGAAGTAATGCGTCCGTTTCTATAGATTCTTGAATCCTAGCGTAAACGCGTCGTATGCGCAGAATCCTAGTTGAAACGGAATGCAGTACGAGGCGCAGATTTCTTGGATCCTAGTCGAAATTCGAGCAAATGCGCGGCGCAAGTGAGGAGCGGACCGAGCCGTACTTGAAGTACGGTGAGGGAGCACCAGAACTTGCAACAAAGCAGTTGCCGAATTTCGACGGATCCTACCAGTTCAGTTGGCCGCCGACCTTATACTCGGTCACCCTCGTCTCAAAGAAATTCTTCTCCTTATTCAAATCCACCGCCTCACTCATCCAGGTGAATGGATTTTGCACGTTGTACTGTACCGGAAGTCCGATGCGCTCGAGGCGGCGATCGGCGATGTACTCTATGTACTGCTTAAAGCCCCCAGCATTCATGCCAAAGATTCCTTTCGGAAATACTTCGGTTGCAAAGGTGTACTCGAGTACCACCGCGCTACGCACCAGATCTATGATGTGGTCTTGAAATGACTTACTCCAGAGCTCGGGTTGCTCTTCTTTTATGGCATTTATCATATTGATACTGAAATTGAGGTGCTGAGACTCATCACGCATGATGTACTGGATCTGCTCGGCGCTTCCCGTGAGTTTATTCTGGCGCTGGAATCCAAACATAACCGCAAATGAAGAGTAGAAGAATATTCCTTCCATGATGACTGAAAACACAATCATGTTCTCGAGAAACTTCTGGTCGTTTTCGAGCGTTCCTGTTTTAAACGCAGAATCAAAGATGCCTTCATTGAGTGAGAGCACCATGGCGTCCTTGTTGTATATCGCTTCCTTCTCACGATACATATTGAAAATCTTTGCTTCGTCCATCTGCAGAGATTCTACGATGTACTGATATGCATGGGTGTGTATCGCCTCTTCATAGGCCTGACGGAGAAGATACATACGGCACTCGGGACTTGTGATGTGCTTGTAGGTCGCGAGTACGAGATTGTTTGCCGCAATAGAATCTGCGGTCGTAAAAAACCCGAGTACGGTTTCAAACGCCTGACGCTCATCAGCAGAGAGTACGTCTTTTGATTTCCATTGCTCGATATCGCGTTGCATCGATATTTCTGTCGGAAGCCAGTGGTTTGCATTCCCCGCTAGGTACGCGTCCCACGCAAACGTATGCCTCATGGGATAGAGCTGGACCACATCAGCGTCCGCACCATTTATGACGCGGCGCTTGTTGATGTCGACGACTCCGGCTCCTTTAGTGATGGGCATAAAAGTGCAATGAGGTGATAATTGAGAATAGGGTTCTCGGACTAGACTCACATTGTCTCTCCCAAGACCCTTTGAAGCAACCCTGGGGAAACTCACAGCACCTACACACCTTTGCCCTATGAAATATGGCTTATTTCCTCACTCTTAAGCGGGCACCGAGCGGATAAGCGCGAGCGCCGCATCATGCACCTTCCCATTTGACGCAATGAAGTAATTTTCAGAAAGGTCACAGGTGTTTCCCTCGCATCCCGTGATCATGCCTCCCGCTTCTTTGACGAGGAGCCAGCCTGCGGCGTAATCCCATTTGTTTAGACCAAGACAGACAAAAGCTTCAGTAGAACCATTAGCGAGGAGCGCGAGCTCAAGTGCACAAGAACCGAAAAGTCGCATTGAATTCACGTGCTCGGAAGCGTTTGCAAAGACTCGATATGCGCGCGCCTTCTCATGCAATGCATATCCAATAGTCACGAGAGCAGTATCGGTACCTTCATTTGATACGTGCATACGCTGTTCGTTCCAAAACGCACCCTTCCCCGCTTCTGCCGCATAGAGCCCGCGGGTCACGGGATTATAGACAACACCGGCAACGGGAATATGATCCTTCATAACTGCAATAGAAATAGCGAAAAAGGGAATGCTGTTTGCGAAGTTTCTGGTTCCATCTATAGGATCTATGACCCACTGATAGGGGGCATCTTTATTACTACTCTCTCCTTCTTCTCCAGTAATACCGTGGTCAGGGTGTCGCGTGCGTATGAGTGCGGCACATACTTCCTCTATCTCCCGGTCAGCAGTGGTTACGAGACTTTTATCATCCTTAAACTCGTGCTTCAAATCGAGAGACTCGAAATAGCGGTCAGCAATTTCTCCAGAGGCTTGTGCGGCCTGTATAGCAGTTTCAAGCATCATCCCAGTATATACCCCTTACCACGTGTGCTATAGAAAAGTGGTAAGGGGTATACTGCAATAATGCTTGAAGGTTTCGATTGGAAAATGGTGGCAGGAGTCATTGGACTCCTCAGCAACGTCGCCTTTGTTCCTTATCTGGTGGATCTATTCAAAAGACGCACCGAACCACACCTCTATACCTGGTTCATTTGGCTTATAACCCAGGGAACCGCAACTCTGGCCGCCTTCGACGGGGGTGGCGCATGGGGAGTAGCTGGTCTTGCGGTTGGCATGGTACTTGTCGCCGCTGTCTTTATACTTTCATTTTGGTATGGCACAAAGAATATTACTTCTCATGACATCTTTGTACTCCTTGCAGCACTGATGGCTGTTTTCGTATGGTGGCAACTCAAAGAGCCTGTGCTTGCCGTTCTGATGGTTTCTTTCATCGACGTACTTGGATATCTTCCTACCTATCGTAAGTCCTGGAGCGAACCTTGGAGTGAGACAGTGTCTGCGTGGGCTATTTTTTCGTTTGGAAACTTGGTCTCACTCTTTGCCCTTGAAGTTTTTAATTTGCAAACCGCTACATATCTCGCTGCAATCATGGTTGCAAACCTAATACTTTTCATACTTCTCTTGATACGCCGCCGCCACATTCCCCGCCCGGTAGCATAATAAGAGAAAAGCAAACGGGCGACCTCTTCGAGGTCGCCCGTTATTTCCCGTACTGTTACCGCCCTATCGTATTGAGCGGTACCCGCCACGCTTGCCGCGCGGCGAGAGCACGATTTGCACGACGTTAAGCGTGCGAGAGCGGAATGCCGCCTCAGATATGGCGAGGTAGTACTCGTACATACGTGCCGTACGCATACCGTGCGCCGCCACGATGTCACTCCATCGCAGTTGCAGATTCTCACGCCATGCGCGGAGAGTCCATTCGTAGTTTGTTCCGAGATTGTGCAAGTCCTCGACGACAAACGTTCCCTCCACCGATTCGAGTATCTCGGCCATGGTGGGAAGTTCCCCATTCGGGAAAATGTACTTGTCGATAAACGGATCAGTACCGTTTTCGCGTTGCCTTCCCACGATACTGTGGAGCAGGAAGAGTCCGTCTTCTGCAAGAAAGTGCCGGACACGATTGAAGTAGGTCGGGTAGTTTTTCTTCCCGACATGTTCAAGCATGCCAACGGACACCACACGTTCAAAAGAACCTGCCGACGCTTTGAAGTCGCGATAGTCCTCAAGCAGAAACTCGAGATTCTTTTCCGGATAGCGCTTGCGTGCATACTCCTGTTGGTCCCTTGAGATGGTGAGACCTATTGCGCGAAGTGCGCGGGTGCTCTCCGCATAGTGCATCAGAGTGCCCCACCCGCATCCAATATCAAGGAGGCGGTGACCGTCCTCGAGATAAAGTTTCTCGCAGATAAGCGCCATTTTATGGTCCTGCGCTTCGTCGAGCGTCGAAGCACCCCGGTCATAGTACGCGCAGGAGGCGACCATGCGATCGCCGAGCGCCGCAGTCTGAAAGACGCGGTCATCGTAGTGGACTTCTCCAACCGCGAGTGAACGCTCCTTGGTTTGCCGATTCCAGAGTCCCATGCCAAAGCGGCGCAGTGACTCGAGAAACCTGAGTGCGGGAAGCTCGTAGAGTTTCTGATCGAAACCAGACGAAAGAAGCCGGTAGAAAAGCTCAGGGAGATTAGAGCACTCCCATCGGCCATCCATGTAGGATTCCGCGGCACCAAGTCGTCCTTCACGAAGCACTCTCTCGTAGAACCTCTCATTTCGAATTCGGGGGTCCCATGAGTTATTCCCATCAAGCGAGACACCAATATCTTGTGAGTCGAGAAGCGACTGTAGCATCGCCTTGCTCATAACTAAGGCTCCTTTTCTGAAAGGACTCCGAGCGCCAATCGCCCGGATTTTTGCATGCTACTCGTTTGTATGCTGCTAGGCAACATACCTCCCCTCCCCGCCTTTCGAGCTCGTGTAGGGATACAGATTTCTGACTTCCCTTTTGCTTTATGAGCAGGTAGAGTCGTTATGGGAATATCCCCACACAACTATCCTTTCCAAGGAACGGTCATATGGCATATTGTGCTCTTTTGTCAGCATATCGAAAGACGGATGCACTCGCTGGGTTCGCACAACATCTCACGTCAATGGGCTACCACGTGCTCGCCTCAAGCGGCACCAAGTCGTTCCTCGACACACGTGGGATCATCTCACATGATGTCACGAGCGCCGTCGGCGCACCCATTCTCGGACACCGAGTGGTGACGCTCTCGCGAGAGATTTTCGCCTCAATCCTTGCACGCAGAGGCAGTGAAGAAGACTCTATGGAACTTAAGCGGCTGGGCCTCGCGCCCATTGAGCTCGTCTACGTTGATTTCTACCCACTTCTTGATGCCATACTCGATCCGTCTACGACGGAAGAGGAGATCATCGAGAAGATAGACATAGGCGGCCCGACTCTGCTGCGCGCTGCCGCAAAGGCCGAGCGCATCGCGGTCCCAAGTGAGGAGTGGTTCCCTCTGGCACAGCAGGCAGCTGCGGTACCGATAGCAATGGCAAATACCATTGCGATCGGGACCATCCGGAAGCTCGCGTACGAGTCAGAGCAAGCAGTCGCGCGCTACTCGGCGCTTACGGCAACCTTCTATGAGAAGGTCTTTTACGGCACGCTCGAAGAATGGCGTACCGAGCAGCGCGCGGCACGCGAGAGGCAGTAGAGAACCACGATTCGAGACTCATCGAGCCGCCCTTATAAGGGACGGCTCGATTCTTTTCTGAAACTACGTAGCTCTCACGGCGCTTGACAGTGTGTGTATCCGTGACAAAGTGAGATCAGTGGCCATGAAAAAGGAGATGTGCCATGAGTCAGGTTCTCTATTCGATTGCTGCAACTACCGTTATGTTCTCCGTCGCTGGTAGTGCTCTGGGTCTCATCACACTCTACGGCGCCGGTACCTTGGGAAAAATAATGACAAGAGTAGAACCGAGTTATAACCGTGCCTGGGCTCTCGTGTTTCGGCACGTACCCTTGGCGTGGCTTGTGATTGGGGCGCTCACTTCGGGAGCAGCGGTTGCCTGCGCACTGCTCGCAGAAAACCGCACTATCGGCATTGTGGCGTGCGCCATTGGCTGCTTCGGGGTGCTCCTATGCATGCTGAATCACTTTGTCGCACATGGCTTCTATCGCACATTCAAAGCCAAAGAGACCATCACGAACTCGCCGTAACCCAAGACTCCTAAAAAAACTAAAAGTCGCTCGGATACCATTCTGGCGACTTTTTCTTTTTCCTATGTACTTTCACAAAGACTCACCACGCGTTCGATACTATGAATGGGAATCAAGAACCCCGCGAGAATATAGTAACATACGATGTCACTATATAGTGACATCGTAT
>JBASFO010000026.1:0-1747 GCA_049653065.1 Minisyncoccia bacterium | reverse complement strand
GTTCTCTGGAGTGCTATCCAGAGTCTTTCGTGCTCTCAGTCTGGAGCGCCTGCGCGAGAGCGAGGAGGCGCTTGCGCGGGCCTTCACCAAGCGCGTAGTACGCTCGAATCAAATCGAGCGTTTCTCGCTGCGACATGATATCGGCTTCCGCACTCCGATCGTTTGCCGGCATCTCGAGCGGTTTCTGTGCGAGACCCTCGAAGAAGTAATTAACCGGCACATTCAGTGCCACGGCGAGCTCATAGAGGCGGCTTGCCGTAACGCGGTTTGCGCCACATTCATACTTCTGGATTTGTTGGAAGCGTATGTCGATTGATTCGGCGAGTCCCTGCTGGGTAAGTCCCAGAAGTCTCCTCCTCCTCCGTAAACGATTTCCTACGTGAAGATCAACTGCATTTGCCACTGGTAACCTCTCTTTCTAGTGCCAATGGGTATGCTGACCCTACGCTGCATATACCTATGCGTCAACTGTTTGCATAAAAAATCCGCCAGCTGCGCAGAGTGCGCAGCTGGCGGATGGAGGCGACATCAGGTACCGGTAGCCTTAAGCTGGTCGTCCTGAAGTGCCTGTGCAAGGGCGAGGAGCTGCTGTCGTAGCGGCGCCCCGATTTGGTAGTACGCTCGAATCAAATCGAGCGTTTCCCTCTGCGAAAGCACATCCCCCTCATCATTTGCCGGGGTCACGGACCCTTTGTACTCTGTCGAGTACTGGAGGCCGTCGAAAAAGTGCCCGATCGGCACATTCAGTGCCACGGCGAGCGCGTAGAGGCGGCTTGCCATAACGCGGTTTGCGCCGCACTCATACTTCTGGATTTGTTGGAACTTGATTCCAACAGCCTCGGCGAGTTTCTGCTGAGTCATGCCCAGCAGCCTTCTCCTCCGCCGCAAACGCTTGCCTACGTGGAGGTCGATTGCACTCGTCATTTGCCTCTCCTCTCCTCTAAATGGAGAAAAGTACATTACGACACCTCGCAAACTAAGTCAAGTGCTACTCACGTGCATCTTCTATGTCCTCTCGCAGTATCTCAAGGAGTTCTGCTCGGTCATCTTCAAATCGAGCAAGGAGAGAAGGGATTGTGTCTTTTAAATACGCATCAAGATTTTCTCCCATGTCGGCGCGGAAGCTACGGCGCAGATGGTCCATAGTGAGTGCTTGAAGGGTACGCAGTGAAAGGTCTGTTTTTGCGGTGCGTGTGGTGATGAGTCCCACGAGTCGGTCGTCGCTGTTTACCACGGCGCCGCCGGAGGACCCCTCTTGAGCCGCGGAACCCGCTGCGACTGAGAATATGTCCACCGTATTTCTTCCAAACGTATATATATCCTCCACCTCTGCAAATTTAATAGTGGGGTAGAGCGAAGAACGGACTTCAGAAGAGGAGAGAAATTCTGCAGCGTAGGACGCAGTGCCCACATTGTCCTCTTCATTGAGAGGAGTACCGGGAAGCGCTAGGGAAAGAAAGGGAAGGGGAGTTGCTATTTTCCCACCCGTGAGACTCCCGGTAAGCGCAAGAAATGCAAAGTCGTTTTCGCCAGTTCCTGTGGGGCGTTTCGTGAGAAAGGTCGCTTCATTTTCTTCTATCCAGTCGTGTGAAATATAGATAAGCTCTGCGGTATAGGTGTTTTTGGCGGGACTACCCGTTCGTATAAAACATTCACCGTCATTTTCGGTTGGATAATCTGTGAGAAGGAAGTTTTGTCCGACATGCGCAACGGTCATGATGATGCCGCGTGGGTCGACCATGATGCC
>JBASFO010000025.1:0-20211 GCA_049653065.1 Minisyncoccia bacterium | reverse complement strand
GCGCACGCGATTGTACATTACGCACAAGAAAAAGATATCCCGTTGTCGAACGTTTCTGATTTTGAGGGGATACAAGGCAAGGGTTTGCGCGGGGTTATTGATACGGGCGAGTATTTTGTTGGTAGCGCAAAGCTCGTAAGCGATCTTAAACTTCCATTCGATGCCGCTATACTGGATGAGTTTACCTTGCAAGGAAAGACCCCAGTCATTCTCGCTACCAGAGAAAAGGTGCTCGGGTTCGTTATGGTTGCTGATGAGATAAAAGCAGAGTCAGTCGAGGCAGTAAAGAATCTTCACAAACTTGGCATACAGGTGGTTATGCTCACGGGAGATGATGAAAGGGCGGCAAAGTACATCGCATCACTTGTGGGAATTGATGAGGTGATGGCTCACGTACTCCCAGAGGATAAGCTCAATAAAATTAAGGAACTCCAGTCGCAGGGTAAGATAGTCGCCATGGCGGGTGATGGCGTAAACGATGCGCCTGCCCTTGCACAGGCAGACGTGGGAATTGCCATGGGGACCGGCACAGATGTTGCCATCGAATCGGCTGGTATCACCCTTCTTGGTGGCGATATTTCGAAGCTCGTAAAGGCAATCAAACTTTCAAAGATCACTATGCGCGGCATCAAGCAGAATCTCTTCTGGGCCTTCATCTACAACATTGTAGGCATTCCTCTTGCGGCGGGCGCTTTTTATCCGATCTTCGGCTGGCTCTTGAACCCTGTTTTTGCCGGATTTGCCATGGCAATGTCGAGCGTATCGGTTGTGTCCAATTCATTACGAATTAAGGCAAAGAAAATATAAATATGAAAACCTACACATTTCACGTTTCTGGCACCCACTGCGCTTCATGCAAAATCCTCATTGAGGACGTTCTCAATGAACAGATGGGTGTTGAAAACGCGTACGTCAACCTAAAACAAGAGACAGTTTCGTTTGATACAAGTCTTGATGACAGTCAGCACAAACTCGCGGAGGTTTTGACCGAAAAGATAAAACACAACGGGTATTCACTTTCAGTCGAGAAGAAATCTAGGGAGAAAAAGGATACTGGCATCATTTGGCAGGCTTTGCCGATTGGTTTGGCGTTTCTGGCTCTCTTTTTCATTGTGCAAAAGTCAGGGATTCTGAATTTCGGCCTGGGTGGAATAGTAACCCCGGTTACGAGTTTTATCATCGGTCTCATTGCTTCCGTCTCGAGCTGTCTCGCGGTTGCGGGAGGGCTTGTCCTCTCTCTTTCTGCAACAGTGTCTCAGGATAAAATAAGCGATGTAAAGCCGATGATGCTTTTCCATGGCGGAAGACTAATCAGTTTTGCTGTGCTTGGCGGTGTACTCGGTACCATAGGAAGCGCAATCGGTATCAGTTTTACCTTTACTGCAATCTTAGGAATCATCGCGTCAATCGTAATGATTGTACTGGGACTTAATCTGGTAGGAATTTTTGAGAAAAATATGATTGCGCTACCTTCTGGGATCTTTAGCTTCTTCCGTAAGTTGGAGCATAAGACAATAGCGCCGTTTTTGGTCGGTGCTGGTACCTTTTTCCTGCCTTGTGGGTTTACTCAGGCGATGCAAGTGGCTGCACTATCAAGCGGTTCATTTTTCTCAGGATTTTTGATCATGGGGGCATTCGCTCTCGGTACACTACCAATGCTCGCGCTTCTCTCATTTGGTTCTGCCTCATTCGCACAGTCAAAACATGCTCTGCTTTTCTTCAAATCGGCAGGTGTTCTGGTGATTGGTCTTGGGGCGTTCGCGCTTCTCGCAGGACTTGCCGGGCTCGGTATTATCGATCCTTTATTTAACATATAATTTACTAGTTACTCTATGCAAAAAACTACAGTCATATCCATTGTCATCAGTATTGCCCTCATTGGAGGTACTCTTTACTTTGTCTCTGATAGGTCGGCATCTTCAGGTGGCGAAGTCGCGCAATCACAGAATGTCGAGGTTAAAGACGGCGTGCAGTATGTGACTGTTACCGCAAAGGGCGGCTATTCTCCGCGCATCACGGAAATTAAAGGAGGATTGCCTACTAAACTGGTTGTAAAGACGGACGGCACCTATGATTGCTCGGCATCGCTCGTGGTTCGTTCTATTGGTTTCCAGAAGATACTGCAACCGACTGGTGAGGAGGTAATAGATTTAGGTACTCCAAAATCTGGAGACACAGTACAAGGAGTGTGCGGAATGGGAATGTATAATTTCCAGATCAAGGTCAGTTAACTAACCTGTAACTGCTACACGGCTACATACGGTGTTTCCTGACATCGCAATAGTTCGAACTTCGTTCAAGCGCAGCCCAGTAGGACAGGAAGGCACGAGAGCACCTTTTTGTCTTCTAGTAGAGCCATATTCGGAGGTTCGAACGAAAGCAAGTTCTAATTCTGTTTTTTCAGCGTTCTCAAGAACACTCAGGAAGAAAGGATGTAGATGAACTGACCCGCGCAGTGGGGCTCTTATATCTTCTTTGCTTTTGCAAGATCGTATCCAGCTTTCATAACCTCAGAAAGCGCAGAAACCTCACCGGCGATATCCGCAACGGTCCGGGGAGTACCCTCACCAGGGGTGACCCCTACCTTCCCAGAGTTAGATGAACCGAAACTCAAGGATCCGAGGTAGGGCCTAGATGGTTCCTTTTTCTTCTTCTCTTCGGTACCTGCCTCTATATCGTTAAGAGTAAGCACGTCCGAAAAGAGAAACGAATACCATGGGTTCTCCAAACTGACTACTCCGTTTTCAAGGGACACCTCTTGAACCAGTGAGGATGAGATGAATCCGAATAGTTTTGCGTCAGAACGATATTCCATTTCTATCTTCTGATAGTTCAGAGAAACCTCTTCCATCTGAGGATCGTCTGAAATTTGAGCGGCGACAAAGAGCGCGAGTTCCTCCACGTCATTCACTTCTTTGGGACTTTGTGGCGCGATAGTGCGTACCTTGTCTTGGTTCTTTAGATTCCACCCCTGCACTTTCTTTGAATCAATCAGAATCTCAAACTGATCCTCGGTGGGAACATCGCTGAGTTTTATGTAGATTGCCGATTTTAGCTCATCATCCTCGAGGATGGTCGGAACAGCGTCACCATCATCGTCCTGGTCAAAATAGAGAGCCGGAGGCGAGCCTGCGCCGGTCGTCGGTGGCGATACTACTTCTGTACCTATAGGCGCTACCGTTGCAGGTTGAATCTCTGGACGGTCTGGTAACGTAGTTCCGTTAGCTGACGTACCGGTGCCAGACTCCACATCTGTATCGACAGAAGAATCGGGTGTACCTCCTGTCCCATCATAGGCACCCTCTTCCGCAGCATAGGAAAGCGGGGCCGCAAGTAGAGCCACCGCTAGTACAAGACCGAACACGTTGGTGTATTTCATACGTGATAATTATAGTCCTCAGATACAGAATGTCAACAAATATACTTTTATTCTCCTAAGGTTCGTGAACTACTGCAAACGTAGAAGGGGTAAAGGGGTCAGGCTCTTCGAGCTAGAATTGATTGGTGACCCATTTCGTCTATATCCTTGAGTGTGCAGATAAGACCCTGTATGTGGGGTGCACCAATAATCTCGAAAAACGCTTGACGGAGCACAATGACTCCAAGCGGGGAGCGCACTACACGAAAATCCGTCGCCCTGTGATTTTGAAATACTCTGAGTCTTTTCCTGATTTAAAGGCCGCTCGTGGACGCGAGGCGGAAATCAAGAGTTGGCGAAGAGAAAGGAAATTAGCTTTGTTTATAAGATAAAAGCTCGTTGTTTTAGGGAGAGCGTTCAGTGAGTACACAATCGTGCCAGTTCTACAAGGTTCGACCTTGTAAAGACATCGTACCTAGAAAGAAAATAGTAACATACGATGTCACTATATTTTTAGATTCTGAGTATGAGATATACTCGAGACATTATCGGATAGCAGAGATTCTATGAAGAAATTCCTCGTTACGTATAACATGCCGAGTTCTGGTCTTGATGAATGGATGAAAAAACCAGAAGCAGAGCGAAAGGGAGAGGAGGAGAAAATGAAAGCGGCTTGGGATGCTTGGATGGCGCAGCATGCGGATGTACTTCGCGAAACTGCTGGAGTCGGGAAACCAAAACAGGTACGCAAAGAGGGAATTACCGACGCACGAAACGACCTTATGTTGTACTCGTTTGTCGAGGGTGAATCACAGGATGTCGTTGCGGGGGTATTTAAAGACAATCCGCATCTCAACATTCCTGGTGCATGGATTGAGGTAATGCCCGTGAACGCGAATATCAGTTAATCCTACATCCTCTACAAGGTCGAACCACGGGAATACGTTTTTTCAACGTTCGCTTGCGAATGGAAAAACTGAAAGAAAGGCATCTGACACCGGTTTCCTCATCGGCACGCTTGGCTTGCGGGTGGGAAAACTGGTGCCATACTAGGGAAGGAACTACTAGGTAATTGCTTCATCCATGCAGACCATCCTTTCAAATAAAGTGGTGCTCGGAGCGCTCGGGGTTGTCGTTGTCGGTGCTGGTTTACTCGCCGCCTTTGGGGGCGGAACACGCGACGCGGGTATTGATGTCCGAAATACGGCCTGCCAAGACCTCGCCGCTGCACGACTTGCGGTTGCGACAGAGCTCGGAGAGCGTACACAGGCGGCCGCTGACGCGCTTGCGAAAAATAAAAATGACATCAGTAACGCGTACTGGGAAAAAAATCAGGCACTAGAAAAGGAATACTACGCGTGTTCCTCGCGTGCACTTACCTCTGACCCCTGCAAGGAGGCATCGGATAGGATTACGGCGCTCTACCACGAGATCATGGCGGATTTTGAAGCCGATAAAGGTTTCAATGAAGCGAAGTTTAATGAGCGAGAAGAAGCAAAGAAGGAATACACAAAATGCGTTGAAGAAACACACAAGCCGGAATTCTATGCGGAGAAAGAAGCAGCGTGCGTTGCTGCGCTTGCTGCGGGACGGGAGGCAAACCTTGCGGAGCGAGCGGCCGCGGATGCGGCTGCGAAACAGCAGCACGATGAGGATGTGGCGAGCGCACAAGCGGCGCATGATGCAAAACAGGCAACCCTGAACGAGATTGAGAAGAAATGTACGGAACCGGGAGGCACGTCCGCAGTCCGTATTGGTCCTCTTACCACCGAAGGATCGGGTGCTGCGGTTTCTCCTGGAAGTTCAGCGTGTACCGGAACATTTGTCGGTAACGATGCCGAACTCGAACGGCAGTTAGGCCGACTTGAAGCACAGCTTGCGCAAGCAAAGGCAGGGGGAAAGACAGACGGGCTCTCTGGAAGCGATCACCTCCAAGAAGCGGTTGACCGCATACGCGAAGAACTCAAAAACAAGCCGCGCTCCTGCAAGGTTGATGCAGACTGCGGAGACGCGGTGCCTGTATGCTGCAGCGCGAGCGAAGTCGGGCAGGCGTACTGTAATGCCGGCACGTGTGCTTCAAAGAAAACGACCTGTGAGAGCCCTGAGATATGCGCCGGAAAACCTGCCATGTGTGTTGCTCCGACCACAGGGGGAAAGCAGCAGGACGGCGTGTACCTAAGCCGCACCATTCCTGAAATCGGCTCGTGTTCGCAAAATCTGCAGGTCTTGACCCTAGAACAGGCAACATCCGAATCCGTGCGCTACTCCATAAACGGCTCTATCCCGAGCTGGCTCAAAATTGATAAACCGGGTGGCGCTCTGCCGGGAAGCGTGAATGTGACCTACACCTGTAATGCCGTTCAGGCATTTGGTCCTGGCACCTATACGGCAAACGGCGCGATTACGGTCTACAACACGGCTAATGAACTCATCAACACGATTCCGTTCAACGTCTCAATTACCGTGACGCCTTCGGAGAAAACCGTAGATGTCATCGAGTACAACGGCAAACTCCTTCCCGTCGCAGATCTCATTGTGGAGGATGAAATAGGGTGTGGCGCCGAGCACTGGCATGCTGCGCAGGGAGTAGTGACGGCGCTCGACGGCTCCCAGGTCTCAGATCCCGGGCCGCAGTGCGGATACGGAAAGGTGAAGGACAAACCGATTAGGACTGTGCCGGACACACGAAAGGGAGGTACGATTGAAGTACGAGGTCTTGAGGGCTTGAAGCAATATTAGTTCTCGAGTAAAAAATTACTGCACACATGAAAAAAACAAAAGTAGGCTATGTAGATGGGTTTGTGCTTGTGGTGCCGAAATCAAAAGTCGCTACGTATAAGAAAATGGCACGCTTCATGGCAAGACTTTGTAAGAAGTACGGTGCGCTCGAGTATAGGGAGTGTATGGGGAATGACCTTACTCCCTCGATGGGCGGCATGAAGGCGCCCACCTTCTCTACAATGACTAAACTCAAGAAAGGGGAGACTGTGTGGTTTTCCTATGTGACCTATAAGTCAAAGAAGCACCGTGATCAGACGAATGCAAGAATGATGAAAGATCCTTCAATGGATGATCCGAAGTGGAAGGCTATGCCCATGCCTTTTGACATGAAGCGTATGGCTTATGGAGGATTTACCGTTGAGGTCAGTAGTTAGGAAGACACATTGGTCTTTTTCCTGGAGACCGCCGAGAATGCGAGTGCGAGGGTCGCCATGGTGAGGCCGAAGTCGCGCACGCCGGTTGGAGTAATGCCAATTTCTACCGTAATAACGGCGAGGTGAAGTGCGAGCAGGACTGCCACGGGGCGTACAAAGAAATTCATAGCAAGGAGCGCTCCGAGCACGACCTCGAACGCGCCGTTTCCAAGTACTATCATCGCCGGAGGAATATTGAGGAGCTCCACCGCCCACTCGGGCACCCATGATACCCAATTGATTCCGTCGGTGAGCTGTGAGAATCCAAACCAGAGAAAGAGCGCGGAAAGCCCGAGCCGCAGTACGTGGTATCCGATACGTTCATGTGTCATAGGAAGGGGTTACGGAGCAAGCGGAGCTATTTTAAAACCCGCGAGTATGAGGGGTGGCTTGGTGTCGCTCCCGTGCTTGCGGTTAAATTTCTCGCTTCCGTCTATGCCGCAGAGCGAGAGGATAGCGCCTTCGCCACCGGGGTGCTTCGGGATCCAGCTCGTGAGATCGTACACGCTGCCGTGTATCGCGCTCCAACAGCTCGTGCGTGAGGCGTGGGTTGCAACCTGGGCTAGGGTGATGCCCGAAGGGGTCTCGGGAGCTGGTTCGACAGGGGGAAGTGTATTTGCTGCAGGGGTTCCCGCATCGCTTGTGCTTAGTGTTGGTTCTTCGTCTATTTGAGTATCGTCTCTTGCCGCAGGTGTTTCTGGTGTTGCTGGTGCCTCTGCAATTGGTACAAGAGGAACTTCGTTTTCCTCTAGAAGGACAAGACCGCCAATACCAAGCACTAGCACAATGCCGATGCCAATCGGCAGGAAATTCACGTTCATATACGTCAGTATAGCAAACGTGACGCGACCCCTCAAAGAAGAGGGGTCGCCATGGTAAACGCTAGTTATACGCACACGCCTCGCGAGATGTTTTCGCTTTCAGATACATGACGAGGCGTGAGGCACAACCAGGCTTAAACCAAATGGTGGCTCCGACAGCGCAGCGCGCCGCAGACATCATTAGGTTTTCCCGAGTCTTCGGGCAGATAACCCGAAGAGGGAATTCGTGAAACCAGTACCTGCCAAATTGAAAGGCACGTGCCGGATTTCCCTGTACCACCGTGATGGAATGTGCAGATGCAGTCATCGTTTCCTCCGTATGTGTTGATGACGTACCTGTATCATACCCCATACACGGTATACTAGAACCACTATGGAATATTTTGTTGGACCTCTCGAAGAGCAATTTATCGCCGGACTCCTCCTGTCCATTGTGCTCGGTCTTATCATAGGAATTGAGCGCGAAGCGCGGGGAAAAGACGCGGGTATTTCAACCCACATACTGGTCATTGCGGGTGCCGCGCTCTTTACTCTTATCTCAGGCGTTGTGGATCCTGCTTCTTCTTCTCGTATTTCTGCACAAATAGTCACTGGTATTGGGTTTTTAGGTGCCGGTCTCATCTTGAAAGATGGCATGAATGTGCATAACCTCACGACCGCCGCCTCACTCTGGTACGCAGCCGCTATCGGTATGGCGATAGGCTATGGTTTTTATGCTGTAGCGATTATTGGTGCTATTGCCGCTGCGGTTATACCCCGGATACCCCATGTACACAGGAGGGGTGTACGAGATGAAAATGGGGGGTAAAATAGAAAGGGTAGCAGCATTTATCCATAAATAGGAAGCATCACGTATGAAAAATCTCATGAATTGTATGTGTGCGGAGAAATGGGGAGCATTTGCTCCGGCTTTCCTGCGGGTGGTTACCGGTGCCATATTTCTCGCGCATGGTTGGCAAAAGGTAGAGGGCGGCGTCCCAGGAGTTTCTGGTTTTCTAGGAGGCTTAGGGTTTCCGGCACCTGAATTCTTTGCGATCGTACTCATCGTCGCAGAAGTGGGTGGCGGTATTCTCCTTATCCTTGGCGCATGGACGCATTGGGTCGCGAAGATTCTTGCATTTGTAGCGCTTGTGGCGCTCGTAACTGTGCACCTCAAAAACGGCTTCACAGGCACGGGCGGCTATGAGTATATATTGCTCATCTTTGCTTCATCCGTGTCTCTTATGGTGTCGGGAGCAGGAAAGTGGTCGCTCGACCACAAGTGGCTTCACAAGCAGTAGGCCGTTCGTGTGCACACGAGGTTCCTCTTCTCCTTACAGAGAGAGGTATCAGGTATATAGTAGGTACACAGAAGCTGTAACGCTTCCTTTACGTGTTCGTCTTATCAGGCAGGAAGCATTACTTCCTTACTAACCTTGATTCATTGAAACAAAAACCTATGTATAAGAAATTCGCAGCGTTGGTAGTTGCCCTTGCCGTTGCAGTGGGCGGCTTTGGCATCATGGGTGCTCCAAGCGCACACGCACAGACAACCGATGCTGATAGCAGCATCTCCGCGGCGCAGGCGCGCATGATCGAGCTTCTTGAAGATTTGATCGAACTTCTCACGACGAGGCTCGAGCAGATCCTCGAGAGTCGGGGCATGAGCTTGGATGACCTTGATGACGATGATGATGGAAGAGATAGAAAGTGCAATGACGATGATGACGATGATGACGATGACGATGAACTTGAGCTTGAAGCTGACATCTTTACGAACGAGACCGTAGTAAAGGTCGAGATTGATAGCGACGAGGAAGTTTTTGTCACGGATGCCAATACGCGTGCTGAAATCATTGACGTTATTCTCGATCGGTACGACGAACTTACCCGAGATGAAGTCGAAGACGCACTTGAGGTAGACACCGAAGATCGCGCGAGCCGCGATTCTGACAAGGTGGTTGACGACGAGGACGACGACGAGGACGAGGATGACGATCGCGGCCACGGCAATGATGACGATGGCGACGACGATGACAATCCTGGTCGCGGCCATGGAAAATGCGACGAGGACGAGGATGATCTCTCCGAGTCAGAACTTCGTGATGATCTCTCGGATCTTGCGGCAATGATTGAGGACGCGCAGGATGAAATCGATGAGTCAGACGCGGATGATGAGGATGTTGATGATGCAAATGATGAGCTTGATGAGGCCCGCGAGCATCTCGACGCGGCCGAAGAGGAGCTTGATAACGATGACCTCAGTGATGCAAACAAGCACATAGAAGAGGGTGAGGATGCCGTCGAGGATGCACTTGATGAGCTCGATGGAAACAGTAATGACGATGACGATGACGATGACGACGAGGACGATGATGACGATGACGACGATGACGATGACGATGATGACGAGGACGACGATTAAATCATTTACCAACATTTCTTAAAGAAGAGGCCCCGCATATGCGGGGCCTCTTCTTTTCCTCTCTCAGGTACGGTAGGAAGGGATAACAACACTATTCCCACCCCGTAGTCAACAACGTTGACAAGGTGATAGTATATTCTCATGGAACAAAACCAAAACCAAAAGGTAGGTCAGTCAGCTATGCCGGTACGTACCACGGGAGGCGCAAAATGGAAACAGTGGTTTAGTCTTTTTGTCGTACTCGTGCTCCTTGGCGGCGGGGTATATCTCTTTGGACAAAGTGCCAAAGCACCCTCGAGAGAGGAGGCAGGGGATACCACTCTCTCGACAGGAGCGACAAAGAAAGTAGGACCCTCACTCTCATGGGAGTTTGCACCTGCGGGTACAGATGCTGCAACGGGCGCACCAGAAACTAAAGTAATGCTCATGGTCAATGGGAAATTAAACGAATTGGGTATTGCAACTGGATCCTGCTCAATTCTCGACGGTTCGGGCGGCTGGCCGCTTGCCGATGGGGAGGTGACTGGTGTGATCTGCTACTTTGCGGGCGCGGGAGAGGAGTACGGTGTCTTTCATGAGGTGGGTGAGTATGTCGTAAAAAAGGGTGTGGTTGAGGAGGGTTCTTCCGAAGAACCTGGCCTACGAGGAGAGTACAATACACTCTTTACGATCTAGAGAGAATACCGCCCCTTCTGTTAGAATAGTCCCATGTCGAAGATATCGCCGAAGAAAGTTGCGTTTACGGTGCTAAAAGTCATCATCGTGGTTTTCGTGGGAGCGGCTCTCGTGCTCTCCATGATGCCGCTTGCGTTTCGCTAATCTACACCACTTCTTTCGTGAGTGATGAAACGATCGCTCCCAGAATATAGTAACATACGATGTTACTATATTCTGCAGAGCATGAGGTCTCTATGCACGTTTCCCCTTCTTTGAGTTAGGAAGGGGATAACCGAAACTACGTAGTTTTAGCTCTGGTATCCTATACGTATGAAAAAGAAAATGAAGAAAGCAGCGAAGAAGGGAGGTCGCCGCGCAGATACCAATGACGACGTACGTTCCTTGACTCGCGTCTCAGGGGGAGCAAGCTATGCCATCACCCTTCCTCGTGCTGTTATCAAAGCATTTAAGTGGAAGGGACGCCAAAAGCTGAAGATTCAGGTGGATGAAAAGAGGCAGTCTATTACTATTCGGGATTGGAAGAAATAGAGGGGTTGAAGGTTCTGACGAGTCTTCGAGGAAGGAAAGAGAGTAAGAAAATTCGTGTCGCCATCCCCGCAGCACAAGCGGACGGAGTATTGTTGGCCGATGCCAGTAAAGCCACGGGGGTGAAATAACCACAGCAACCCTACAGTGTTTATTGGCCTCGGCAAGACATACCCCGGCAGCATAGCTTGGGGGATGAATGGCCGAAGATTAAAACAAGAGCGGCCAAGGCCTGAATCCTTATAGAGCAAAACACCCTGGTGGAGGGTGCGCCACTACCCCACTCTGCTAAGAGCGGGGATGGCGACACAACCTGTTTTATTTACACACCAATACCCCCCGTGGCGTCAGCCCGTGGGATGGAGTGAGTATGTGGCGAAGCCACGCATGCGAAGCATGCTCTTAAAGATACCCTGTGGCGTCAGCTCGGTGTTCTTCATTTTCCCCATCACTTTATTATGACGTACGTCATAATAAAGTGATGGGGTAGTAATAGTAAAGGATACTAGACATTTGTGGTAGGATATCGGAGATGTCTAAGAAGGAGATATTGGTAAACACCGTTCAAAGACTTCGGATAGAAGCGAAGCTGACCCAGGAAGAACTTGCTGATAGGGTAGGAGTCTCACGCCAAACCATCATCGCGATAGAAAAAGGCAACTACGCTCCCTCGGTGGCACTTGCGCTCCGACTCTCCCATGCTTTTAAAAAATGCGTCGAAGACGTATTCTCACTTTCATAGGTATGCATACACCCCTACATTCCTCCCTCGTGGCTCTTATCCTCATCGCACTTTTGGTTGCGGTTTCTGATCCGTTTATGGTGCTCCTGTCGCCTCCTGTCGCAATGGCGTGCCTGGTAGGAGCTGCGGCTCTCGTGACGCTTTTTGCGGGCTTTATGCTTGCCGAGAAAAAAGGGGACGAACGAGAGGAATCACACCGTGCGTTTGCGGGTCGCGCGGGCTACCTCGCTGGGCTCCTGGTGCTTACTCTCGGACTTCTCTATGAAGGATTCGTACACCACGAGGTGCCTCTCTGGCTCGCGCTCGCGCTCGGCGCCATGATCGTGGCAAAACTTCTTGCGCGTTTCTTCGCCCAGGAAGAGAAGTAGAGCTCCCCACTATCCCCAGGGAAATGTAAAGCGTACTTTACATTTCACACACGTTTCATATACTACTCATATTATCGGCATAGCGAGACTATAAAGATTCGTATGGAAAACGAAACGATGAATACGACGCAGAAAAGCACGGGGCCTTCGACCGGGATTATCATTGCAATCGCGATTGCGATACTCGCAGCACTTGGTTTTATGTTTTCTGGAAGTGGTACGGGCGGGGAACTGGAGAATGCACCGATCATAAAAGAGGGTGACGAAGCAATGATGGAACCGAAAGAGCCTATCGAAGGAGAGGCGATGATGAAGAAGGGAAGCTATGAACCGTACGCACCAGAGAAAATCGCACTCGCCGCCGAAGGAGACGTCGTGTTGTTTTTCCACGCCTCGTGGTGCCCCACGTGCCGCGCGCTTGATGAGAACATACAGGGAAACGCAGCATCTATTCCTGAAAGTCTCACCATCCTTGATGTGAACTATGATAAGGAAATAGAGTTGAGGAAAAAGTACGGTGTCACCATGCAGCACACACTCGTGCAGGTAGACGCGGCGGGTACGCTCCTAGCAAAGTGGACGGGCTCGCCGACCCTCTCGTCCATTCTCGAGAAAGTACAGTAATCCTTCTTCATGGCACTCCTTTTTATTTCCTTCATTGCGGGAGTGCTGACGGTGCTTGCGCCCTGCATTCTTCCCGTACTTCCGGTGATCATCGGAAGTTCAGCGGCAGGAAGAAGCACATGGACGCCCTACGTGGTGGTGGGATCCTTGGCACTTTCGGTCATAGCCTTTACGTTTCTCCTCAAGGCAACGACCGCTTTCATCGCGATACCGCCGGCAGTATGGACGTATCTTTCGGGAGGTATTCTCCTGCTGTTTGGTGCGACGCTCGTGTTTCCCCAACTTTGGGAAAATATACCAGGTCTCGCCAAACTCTCTGCGGTGGGGAATAAGGCTGTCGGTGCAGGGTATCAGAAAAAGAGTCTCTGGGGAGATGTGCTCATAGGTGCGGCACTCGGGCCGGTGTTTTCGACCTGCTCGCCCACCTACTTTGTGATTCTTGCATCAGTGCTTCCCGCCTCGCTCCTTCTCGGAACCACCTACCTGCTTGCTTACGTGCTCGGTCTCTCTCTGGTGCTTCTTGCTCTCGCACTCCTTGGGGAGCGTCTCTCCTCAAAACTCGGTGCTTTTGCAGACCCGCGCGGATGGTTCAAACGAGTTATAGGTGTTTTGTTTATCGTGCTTGGTCTTATGATTGCGACGGGATATGAGAAAAAAGTAGAAACTGCGATACTCGAGAGCGGATTCTTCGACGTGACAAAGATAGAGCATACCCTCCTCAGATCTCTTGAAGAGGACACAGAGCCAAAAGAGAATAGAGAAACGGCTCCTGCAGCGTCCGAAACTCTTCAAAACTCCACGATCGAGGAGAGTAACCCAGGTGCGTCCTTACCAGGTACACAGGAATATTCTTTCCTATCTCCCACTGAAAAGGCGGCGCGGTACACGAAGGCGCCTGAATTGACTGGTCTCGACGGATATCTCACCGAAGATGGGGCACCCATTACCCTCGGAGAATTCGTCGGCAGCAAGGTGGTACTGGTCGATTTCTGGACCTACAGCTGCATCAACTGTAAGCGCACGACGCCGTATCTAGTCGCGTGGGATAAGGCGTATCGCGACGATGGTCTCGTGATCATCGGAGTGCACACTCCCGAATTTGCCTTTGAGCGTATCGCAGAAAATGTGCGGGCCGCAATGGAGGAGGCGGGCATAGAGTATCCGGTCGTACAAGACAACCACTACGCCACCTGGCGAGCATTTAAGAATCAGTACTGGCCGAGAAAGTACCTCATCGATATAGACGGCTATCTAGTGTACGACCATATCGGAGAGGGTGCGTATGAAGAAACGGAAGAGGCGATACGGCGCGCCTTGGCAGAGCGCAAGGCGCGCTTAGGGATGGATGCGTCTATATCGGGGAGCGCCGACGTATCTATCGCAGCACCAGGAATCTCGGGAAGTCCGGAGATATACTTTGGTGCCTCAAGAAATAAGCATCTGCAAAACGGTGTGCAGGACAAAACGGGGTTACAAGATTTTGTGACACCTGATACCGCTCTACTGAACCGGCTCTACCTTGGCGGTACGTGGGACATAGAAGAGGAATACGCGAAAGCAGAGGGCGATTCTACGGTAACCTTTCGATTTTATGCAAAGAATGTGTACATGGTTGCGAGCGCCACAACAGCGACTCCCATACAGGTGCATCAAGACGGAGCCTTTGAACGCACGGTGTCGATAGAAGAGAGTACGCTCTATACGCTCGTCGCTAATGGAAATTCCGGAGAGCATCTCCTTACACTGTCGATTCCTGATGGGGTACAGCTCTATACGTTTACATTTGGTGGATAGAAAAGATCACTGCTCATTCCCTAGGGCATGTTCCTACACTCCTAAAACCCTCTCTCGTTCGATATAGTATAGAGGTGAAATACGCATACCAACCCTCCCTCACTCGTTTTTTCCATTACTTTATTATGACGTACGTCATAATAAAGTAATGGAATTTACGCCTCTCTCTCAGGCACCAATTCTGTCTACTAAACCGATATATCCTTCCCGAAAGCTACTCCAATTCTTAGCCTTTCGGGAGGGACCTATCTTCTCTTGGAGTGGTTTTTGAGAGTCGTTCTAGTTGCATAAGGCCAGATACATATGGCACTCCTTAAGCACTAGTGTATAAGGCCACATACAACTAGTGGGAAAGTCTCCCGAGGGACGGTATACTTGTCCTACCTATGGGAGTTGATAGTACCTCCGTAAAAACCTTTCTTGCGGTAAATGGTCTTTCTCCGGAGAGTCCGAGAGAGGAGATACAGAAAGCACTTGCGCAGGGGAACTACACCCCCGAAGAGATAACTACGGCACTGGCGCTTCTCTCACAGCCGGATGCGCCGCGTCCTTCAAACATCACCATAACGCACGGAGGAGTCTCGACCGTCCCTGTATCTATGAAGGCCTCGAGCTATCCTGTAGTTGCCCCGACGGTAGTCGAGCGTGCATCACTCACCTTTATCGAGCGACTGCTCGGCTGGGGTGTCGTACTCTTTCTTCTTGGTGGTTTTGTGCTTCTTGCACACCAAGTCTCTGTCCCGCTTCTTTTCTTTTTTAAGACATACCAAACATCCCCGGAGACACTCACGAGCTTTATGGTGCTTGCGGTGGGCGCGTTCATGGGTGCACTAGTCTTTCTTTTCTTTGCGTGGCGGCTTGCGCGTCTTTTCTACGGCACTCGCTCGTACACTCTATGGCTCTCGCTCGTACTTGGACTCTACGCTCTCATGTGGTTTGCACTCGTCGAGCTCCTTGTCCCGTATCTAGGATCTACCCCCACGCTTCCTGACTGGGCAAGCTTTATGACCCTGCTCCTCATACCCGCCCTGATTACGTTCATAAACGCATCCGTAATTCTCTCCGCGCTCTTTGCGGTGTTCCTTTCACTTTTCTATTGGAACACATCGGGAAAGGGAGAGGGAAGTGGTGCGTCCCTCATGATTGGTGTGAGTGCAGTCGCCGTGCTCATATATGCAACTAATGCACTCCTCTATCCCGCAACCTATTTCCATGTGAATGTCCTCTGCTATGGCATAGCGGGAGAGGTAGAACAGAGCATCTGTCTTACAGAATCTATGCTTTCACCTCTCGAGGAAGAGCAGATTCCCGGAGATTCATCCTAAGGGGTATACCCCATAGGACAAGTCTCAAGGAGGGTACGTCTATGATTCTGACTCATACACACTGCAGGACCTATCTTCTCTTGATTCTTCTGTGAGGTAAGGTTTGTCCTACGGGGTATACTGATCAGTATGAAGGGAAGCGTCGTCGGTATTGTGATTGTGCTTGCCTTAATTGCGGCAGGAGCTCTCTTTTATGCAGGATCGGCACTCACTCCCACACCCCCCGCACCCATCGAGCAACTCTACTCAAATGGTACGTATGGTATTTCTTTCTCGTACCCATCCGGGTATGTACTTTCTGAGAAACGCACCATAGAAGATGGTGCGCACCACATCACCGTAGTAAAGGAAACGGATACGGTACCTGAGGGTGGGGAGGGTCCTCCAGCGCTTTCTCTTGATATCTACCCGATTCCTAAAGATACCGAAACCATTACAGATTTTATAGAGACGGCTTCTATCTCAAACTTCGGTCTTGGTGACGGAACCTACACGACGTTACTCATGGGGAGTACAAATGCGGTGCGGTATGCCTGGTCGGGCCTTTATGAAGGAGAGACAGTCGCTTTTCTCCACAACGGCCGTGTCATTATGATTTCGGTGACCTTCATCTCTCCGACCGATCCCATCCGCACTGATTTTGATGCGCTCCTTACTTCCTTGCGCTTGCGCTAAGCGCCTGTCATAGCGACTGCCTCCACTCGTCTGCCTCTCTATGTCCGTACCAACGGCCGCTCTCTTGCTCGTGACACTCGTGATGCTTATGCCGCTCTCCGCGGCAGCGAGTCACCGCACAAACGACTCCTACGGTGAGCGCTACTCCTCAAGCCTTCGCAAGAAAATACAGAAACTTGATAATGACACGGTAGATTCTATTCCCGTTCCGGTCCTCTTCGCGCCCTACACACGGATATATCCTGACTTTGGTGATCCACGCGGCGGCGGTACAAGAGTGCATGAAGGTCAAGACATACTCGCCCGCGAGGGAACGCCCATACTCTCTCCAACAGACGCTGTGGTTACAAGGATGGGGAAGGGGGGTTCTGCGGGAGTGTACGTATACACCGCAGCGCCCGGAGGAGAAACGTTTCGCTATATGCATCTTTCAGAAATTGCCTCGGGGGTGAAAGTGGGCGTCGAACTCCAGCCGGGAGATCTCATCGGGTATGTGGGCGACACCGGAAACGCAAAGGGAGGCCCCGCGCACCTGCATTTTGAAATACGCAACGGGCGAAAAGCCCTAGACCCCTACCCGCGCATGGATGGGTCGTTTGATCCGAAAGACCTGTTACGCGCTCTCCCCATGGTGCTCGAGGGTATGCGCAAAGACCGCACGTAAAACTCGTTGAGAAGTCTTTACGTAAGTTCTAAGACCCTCTTTTCTAGAGAAAAGATTGACTATATATTCGATCAGTGCTATGGTACTGACGGCAAGTTAGAACACCTGTCACTCTACTGTCTGTTCGGGCAATCAGGGTAGTAGAGTACCAAGTTTCATGTCCTTCACCCCTTCTCCCAAAGAAGCAAGCGGATATGACTGCTCTCTTGAGGAATTGTCTCCTCAAAGGAGTAGCCGATGTCAGACAAATACGAAGGAAACAAAAAAGACTGCAAGGTGGATTTTGATTTCGAGACGGAAGCTCCAGCGATTTGTAGTGAATGCGGAACACGCTTCCCTATATATCGTTTGGATCCGTCAGATTCGGAGCCACTTTGCCCGAGCTGTAAGTACACCCACTGGTGCGACGTGTGCGGTAACGAAGACTGTTACTGTGCCGACGAAGACCACGAGGAGTAAACAGTTCAAAAAGAGCCCGCCATGTCGCAAGACCTCTGGCGGGTTCGCTTTTTATACAAATGCAAGCCTTACTCTGCTGTTCTTCTCCATTCTATAGTTCGGAACGCGTAGAGCGGGGCGCTTGTTATCCGTTGTTATTTCTTGTTAGGGCTTGTTATTCTGAAGTAATGAGTACATTGAGAAAACGCCTCAACTCTTTCGTTCTAAAAGACTTGGCGACACCTTCAAACATTACCTACGGTACTGCGATTAACAGACGAGGAGCCATCGAAATAATTGAGGAAAAGAATGAAGCAGTTGAAGCTTGGGCAGGAGGACTTACGGGCAGTGTCATTGAAGGAGGTGGTAGCAGAAGGAGGGTTCGACTTTTGTTAGATGACGGAAAACTCAACTGGCACTGTACTGGCAACCCTAAAAACCACGATATTTTCTGCAAACACTGTGTTGCCGTTGCCCTCTTCTTAATACAAAGCGATTAAATGCTCGCAATGAAACGCGAATTCGGCAAGCTCCTCGACCAAGCGTTGAATCGGTAAGATCGAACCGCCGTCCTCGTACTTTGGGCAGCCCTTCTCTCGGCGACCCTTTGTTTCCCAATTCGAACGTCTTCCATAAAGCGGAGGAATATACCCCGTACCACTATGAGAAAAGTGGTACGGGGTATACTAAGAGGGTACTAACCCTAACTACAATTCCTATGGAAGTAGAAGTACCAGTGAATTATCTTGCCGTACTTGTGTCTGCTCTCGTTGCGATGGGTATCGGGATGGCGTGGTATGGCCCCTTGTTTGGGAAGCAATGGATGGCAATGACGGGAATTAGCAAGGAAGGAATGAAGTCCATGGCGCTCTCTCCCGTAGTGGCGATGGTTGGAGGACTCATCACGACGCTTCTCTTGATGTATGTGTTTGCACATACGACGGCATTTGCCTTCGCGTTCCTGGGGACGAGTGGCGTGATGGGCGGACTCTCCGGAGGATTCTGGACCTGGCTTGGATTTGCGGTTCCCCTCACTGCTGGCTCGTTTCTTTGGGAAGGGAAGAGCTGGAAACTTTGGTTTCTAAACGCGTGCTACTACCTCGTAGTGTTACTTGCCGCTGGTGCCATTATTGGCGGTTGGGGAACATAGAGATAGAGCATGCCTAAAATCCTCATGAGAGTTTCTCTTAAAAAACCTCGCTCGTTCCACATGTCTTCTCTCGCGAGGCTTTTTAAGGTTAGGTGAAACTACGTCGTGTTCGTTTTGGAAGAGGATACCCGCGGGGCAGGGTGCGGAAGGTTATAGAGTAGCGAAGCGCCGGTACACTCGCGATGGAGTGCTGGAAACGCCAACGACTCTCGTTTGAGAGGAGGTATGCCGAGCGCGGTAGTAGCATGAGCTCAGTACTATCCTCACGCGTACGACGCCTGCCAAAGAGCTTCCATGAGGAAGGCCTGAGCCGGAGTCGTGCAGCGCCTCCAAGCGAAACACCGACGACATGCTCAAAGGATTCGTTATCGCGATGCCAGCCTATCCCTGCGCCCTTAGGATATTCGGTGATAAGTGCTTCAACGATACGGGTCTTTGGGATATCGAGCCATTTCGCGACTTTGCGTGCAAACGGAATGAGGAAAGGAGGAAGCGGCGGCCCGGGCACAATGCGATGTTCTCGGAAATCATACCCGTAGCCAAACCCAACCACACGCCGCTTTGCAAAGTATTCTCCGAGTCGCCCGTGCTCGAAAGGAAGATCGGTAAACCACTCCAGCATCTCTTTCTCCTCCTCTTCAGTGATGAAGTGAGGTCGATAGACAAACCCTTGAGGAAAGGGCGCTAGTTCCTCAAAAAGAGAATCTTGGGCAGCATAGGGGTGCATCGTGTGAGCGTACCAAAACCGCTTTCCCCACCTCCTACACAACTTTTTGAATGATTGATTTCCCGAGAGTCTTTTGATACGTTCAATACAGGTTTGCCGTAGCAGACAATAGCCTATCTATAAGCCCAAGAAATAAGCCCCTGTCTGCTACGGCAAACCCTTCATTTCGAGGGAGCCCGCTGGCATGCGACGAGTTCCCGAAAGGGAATGTGTCGCAAATATAAGGATGAGTTGCTATGCGCAATGTGTCCGAATACAGCATTGGTCTTTTGCATGAACTTGCCATCAAGGCAGCTAAGGCGAACTACTCGCCGAAGGACCTCGCGGAAATTACCGAGGAGGACCTTCGCCAACTACGGTTGGTGCGGCGCGGCAACGCGTCGATCACAGTAGTCCCGCACCTTATCGACTGCGATGCCGATCCGTTCGTTCCCGATGGCTTGTTCGTCAAAGAACACCAGAAGGGCGGGCAATTACAGTGGGACCCCACAAAGGTCTCGCTCTGGAGAAGCCGCGATCAGCAAGGAAACAAACTTGTCAAAGGCTACAAACTCCGCGAGCGGCTCGAGAGTAAGCACGTTCTAAACGCCTGTGTCCTTGGCGACCTGCTTCAGAATCCCGAACTCATACCCCCCGCGTGGAAGGGTAAGACTGTCTTCTTCTGGGGCACGGTGTACCGCGACAATGATATGTACCTGTTCATTTGTTTCCTCTACTGGAAGAA
>JBASFO010000024.1:0-6006 GCA_049653065.1 Minisyncoccia bacterium | reverse complement strand
CGCGTGCGCAATCGGGTGCTCTGACTTCTTCTCAAGCGATGCGAGAATTGATACAAGGGCATCATCTTTTAAATCTGAGAGATTTTGTATATCAACTAGGGTGGGTTTGCCTTTAGTGATCGTTCCTGTTTTATCAACCACAACCGTATTCACCTTGTGGAGTTTCTCAAGCGTAGCGGCATCTTTAATGAGGATACCTTCTTTAGCGCCCTTACCGACTCCTACAATAATTGCCGTCGGTGTCGCGAGTCCGAGCGCGCACGGACACGCGATGACAAGAATTCCCACAAATGAAACGAGACCGAATGACAAGGCTTGAGAGAACCCAAGATACTGTGATCCAACGATAAGCCACGCACCGAGCGTAAGAAACGCGATCACAAGAACGATAGGTACAAATACTGCTGATATTTTGTCCGCAAGTGCTTGTATGGGGGCACGACTTCCTTGAGCGTCCTCAACCATCTTTATAATTTGGGCGAGAAGTGTCTCAGATCCAACCTTGGTAGCCTTGAACGTGAAAGAACCACTGGTATTAATTGTCCCGGACACGACACTATCACCAAGCTCTTTCTGGGCAGGCATCGGCTCACCAGTAACCATAGATTCGTCGACAAAGGAACTTCCCTCGGTAATAACGCCATCTACAGGGATCTTTGCTCCGGGCTTAACGATAATGAAGTCTCCGTGCTTAACGTCATTTACTGAAATTTCTACTTCTTTCCCGTCACGAGTCACAAGAGCTGTTTTTGCCTGAAGAGTAAGAAGTTTCTCGATAGCATCACCTGTCTTTATCTTTGACCGCGCCTCGAGATATTTTCCAAGCGTAATAAATGTAATGACCACAATCGTCACGTCGTAATATTGGTAGTCAACGTTTATGAATGGACGAAGAACATCTTCAAAAGCGCTGACTACAAAACTGTATAAAAAGGCAGCGGCTGTACCGATACCGATAAGCGTATCCATGTTTGCCTTGCCATAGCGAAGGAATCTATAGAAACCGAGAAGATAGGGTTTTCCAACGACAAACAAAATGTATGTAGCAAGTATTGGAAGCAGGTGATGGAAGAATTCTTTGAGTGTATAGCTCATTGCGGGAGCGATACTGTATTCCGCGAGTATGTCCCATCCCATGACAAGGACCGCAAAAACCGCAATAGGAATTGCGGAAAATACCTTTGTTCGCATATCCGCTACTTCCGCCAACTTCTCTTTCTTTGACTGATTAAGACCTAAATGCGCGGCATGTTCACTTGGAGACATCCCCATTTCTTCGGCACTAGTCGGAACTTCTAGGGAATATCCGAGTGGTTCAATATGTTTAGATAGATCGTGGGGATTTGTTTTTGACGGATCAAAAGAAACCTTTGCTTTTTCTGTACCATAATTAACTTCCGCGGAATGTACGCCCTCCACCTTCTTAAAAGTCTTTTCAATAACTGATGAACATGAGGCACAATGCATTCCTTTTACGTTGTATGTCTGTGTATGCATATTATTTTCTCTTAAGCTTATACACCTTGATGATCTCCGCCTTTGCCTTAGCAGTCTGTCCAGTTTTCATCTGATGGTGGACGCAGTGATCAAGATGGTTTTCAAGAAGCAAATCCTCAACATTGGATAGTCCCTGCTTCACGGCTGAGGTTTGTGTAATCACGTCGATGCAATACGTGTCATTTTCAACCATCTTTTGAAGACCGCGAATCTGTCCCTCAAGCAATTTGAGGCGACGAACAACTTTTGCTTTGTTTTTATCGTCCATGTATTTCATATAATGCAATATACCCCCCGGGGGGTATATTGGTCAAACCGAACTTTCCAAACTATGGATGCTATCCAACTCAGGGCTGTGGGCATTGAGCGAGGTAGAACGAGTCTTATTGTTCAGACTCTAAATAATCCTGCAGTTTTTTGAGCGCAATTCTTCGCATCGAAGTTTCCTTCTGTTCTTCTGCATCCATTTCACCCCACGTCTTGTCGTATCCCCTGGGTATAAATACGGGATCCCATCCAAAACCTTTCTCTCCACGCGGTATGTCCGCTATCGTGCCATCAATATCTCCCTTGAATATCTTTACTCCGTTCTCATCACACAGCGCAAAGCATACTGCGGCAGTTGCCGATCGGTCAGTATAGCCAGTCAGAATATGAGCAAGCCCTTCATTTCCCAAAGACGTCAAGAACCACTTAATCAAAGGCCCTGGCAGACTCCCTAGTGCGTTAAAGACAAGCGAGGTATCCTCGACCAACACTGGCGAGTTCATTAACTTAAACGCTTCTTGTGCTTTATGTATTGCGACCTCTTCAAGATCTAGAGACTGAATCTCATGGACATCGAGCTTTTTGTGATCGACTTCGTGATCCAAATGGCGACTAAGTTGAGCGGCCTTTCCAGGATTGCCGGTAATGAAAGTTAGACGAGACATGAACCAAGTATACAAGTTCTAACTCCAAACATCCTCCACCACAGAACCTCTTACCTGAGACTTTTTATGAGTGCTGCCGGACTTGGACTCGAACCAAGATAACGACCTCCAGAGGGTCGCGTCCTACCATTAGACGATCCGGCAATGGCAAAGGCGGTACAGACCGCCCAAGCATAGAGACGATACCGCAAAAGAGTCTCTGATTCAACGCGGAAAAGGTCTATGTAGTTTTGCGCATGCGCTTTTGAAAATCATTCGAGGAAATTGCAGCACGCAAGAGTAGTACCCATCCACGCCTATTCGTATTCACACCATCAGATTGTATGACTTTCTCAAGTGCCTCAACATCGGATTCGTTGAAAGAAATGCCTATTGCTCCTTGCAGTGTCGTAATGTGTTCACTCTTAGCGCGACCGCCGATGATGGTCGCGCGAATCGCGTCGTAGACAAACGTGCGGACCGTAGCCATGGTTTCGCGACGCAGTGTTCGTGCAATCGGCGTGACGTACGCAAGCACCGCAGAGGGTGCTTGGTGAATGGAAAGCTGCTGACGAATGCTTTCGAGTGTTACGTCGTTTTTTTCCTCTTCTTCCTCAGTTGATAGAGCCGCTTCCTCAGCGGTATCGGACACCTCTGGACTGGTACGAAACTCATATACTTCTTCGACGCGAACTGCGATGAGTGCTGCGAGCTGATCGATCTGGCGAGGGGAAGGTTCCTTCTTTCCTGATACGAGAAGTCGCTTTAGGTCAACACAAAGATTCTTGAGTTGTTTTCTCACATTCGCTTTCCCTTCTGAAAGAGAGGTGTCGGGAAGAGTTCTGCTTTTGAAAGGTTCATTTGTATAGGTTGCTCGTACGCGTTCTATAAACTCTGCGCGTTGCGGTTTTGAAAAACGGTTCCAGTACACATGAATTGAAGCAGGGATTGAATCTCGTTCTGAAAGCCACTCCAAATCAGAGAGTTCGTGGACCGCATGCACATCCTGCGCGAACACCGTTATGATGCGCGCGAGTGCGTTTTGTGGCACTCGACCGCCGCCTTGCTGCGCTCCTTCTATAAGGAGTCCCGCAATGTGCGCACCAGGCACACGAGTCTCTTCAGGCATCCGATTTGAGATATATTCCGCAAGAGTCTCTACTTCCTCGCGCGATATAACTCCCCGTTTACTCTTGAGAGGTCCAATACTCTCTGTGGCGAGTGCTTTGAGAAAGTTGAGAAAGTGAGAACGATCGAAACGTGTTGCCCGAGCAGCCAGTCCACTCACTTTGGTACGTTGGTTAAGTATATTTTCTTCAGTCGCAATCTCCTGAAGCGTACTCCGTATCCGCTCAGGAAAGCTCTCGGCATAGTGGTGTTCGAGCGAAGCGACAAGAAGTTTCTGCCATGATGTGATAACTCCTTTGAGGAGTTTCTCGTGCGCGTCTTTGCGCCCGGCCTGCCCCTTAGTGCGCTCGCCATCCTCGAGCATGGTTATGTCCTCGCGCTCCGGCACGCCAAAGCGTGCACGCACGCGCCCCATAAGCTCGCGTACGTGCATGGGAGAAAGTTCAACCTCCTTTTGCGTTCCTTCGAGAACGGAAATGAAATAGTTTAACGAGTACCGATGTTCAGGCGGTATGTCGCTTGCATGATCTTCATAAAATCCTTCGAGAATCTTTTGGAGTTCCAATACAAAGAGCGCCTCTTCAGAAATATCATCAGTCTCAATATTCTTTACGTCTTTTATCTCAGCATACTTTCGTCGAAGTAATGCGGCGACCTTCACAGGCGTATCCGGGATATTTCCCGCTTCGTGTTCGAAGGTAAATGGTTCCGCTTCCGAAGCGGCCGGATCTTTATCTCTTATCGCAATACTTGCAATACGTTCTCCTGGTCCTGGCATACATAAACTATACGGTGAGCACACTACTTTACAAAGCACGTTAAAAAATGCAGTATGGAAATACGGCACCAACAACAGAAGGAGGTTGCCATGCTTGAAGCTGCGGAGTTGGTCCGCATGTTGAGTCTCGTCGAAAATGCCGTTAAGAACGGCGTAGTCAAGCGAGAGGATGCGGATGCCTGCTACGAGAAGTGCCGCGAGGAACGAATGACTTCGCTGCAAACTGCGGACGAGTTGGCGAAACTCATCGTCCCGCCCGCATCGGCAAACGACGACGGCCCTCAAAACGGAGATCTCGCCGCATGAGACTCCGGGGGCAAGACGAGGGGATGCGACGCACACGCGACGCATCCCCTTTTTGCATACCTCAGGGAGGTGCTATACTCCTCTCACAATCGAATACGTATCAAGAAGCGAGGAGAGCACTGGCTCTACGAACCGCTAGCAACCATTCCGCAGATAAGGAACCGGTGCTCCATCCAGCCCTTCGGGGAATGATATCGGTCACACGAATCGTCCCGTCTTGAAGCGGGACGATTCGTTTTGGCATATCAACATTATTCCCCTTTCTATGTTTCATCTTCTAAGTACCTATACGACTGAAAGCGTCACAAGCGGTCATCCCGACAAGGTATGCGACCAGATTTCAGACGCCATACTCGACGCATGCCTCACTGAAGATCCTAAATCGCGTGTCGCTGTCGAGACCTTCGGCAGCCACGGCACACTCATGATTGGCGGCGAGGTGACCACACATGCCAAGGTCGACTATGCAGCTATCGCAAAAAGAGTCTATGAAGATATCGGATATACCGAGCCACTTGATATCCTCGCGCGCGTGGTCACTCAGTCGGGTGATATCGCGCTCGGAGTTGACACGGGGGGTGCGGGCGACCAGGGCATCATGTATGGCTACGCAACCGATGAGACGCCGGAGATGCTCCCCCAGGGTGTGGTACTTGCACACGCGCTTGCGCGCCGCCTCGAGAAACTCCGTCGCGACGGCATACTTCCCTACCTGCGCCCCGATGGTAAGACTCAGATCACGATAAAAGACGGGAAAGTGGTAACTGCGCTCACCTCGACTCAGCACGCGGAAGATGCAACCCTCGAGCAGATTCGTGCGGACCTTATCACCCACCTCTTTACGCCGGTCCTCGGTTCTCTTGCGGGTGTTGAAATACTCGTAAACCCGACCGGACGTTTCGTGCAGGGCGGATTTGAGGCAGATGCGGGACTCACCGGCCGCAAAATAATGGTGGATACCTACGGCGGCCTCATGCCTCACGGCGGCGGCGCCTTCTCCGGAAAAGATGCGACAAAAGTAGACCGCTCTGCAGCCTACATGTGCCGCTTTGTCGCCAAAAACCTAGTTGCAGCCGGCTACGCAAAAAAGGTACTCACCACGGTCGCCTACGCGATTGGGCGGGTGGACCCCGTGATGGTGGAAGCATACGCGGACGATGGGAAAAATCTCTCCGACATCGTGAACAAGAACTTTGACTTTCGCCCACAGGCAATCATTGAGCGCCTCGGACTTCGGAAACCGATATTCCGCGAAACCGCAACATACGGTCATTTCGGAGTGCAGGGCCGTCCTTGGGAAGACGTTGTGAAGATTTCTTAGAGAAAACAACTCAACTTTTCGTGAGTTGTTTTCTATTCCTTCGCAACGAGCAGATGGGGGTGGGC